>NZ_JBEOXS010000031.1:0-95616 GCF_040296705.1 Streptomyces sp. NPDC002055 | reverse complement strand
CAGAAATTGTTGATGTAGGCGAAGCCACCCCGGAGCCCCCACCCCCGAAACCCACGACCACCCGCACCCACACAACCAAGGCCCGCCCAGGCACCCACCCCGACCCCCGCACCCGCCTACTGTCCGCCACGGACAACGACACACGCCCAGCGCTACCGAACGGAGCATGCCCGACCCCGCCCCCCGGCCCTAGCCTGCGTGAGTAGGACCACGTTCCTCCGCAGACGTACACCCCCGACCACGAGCGCACAGGAGATCACCATGACCGCAACCGCCGGAGGCCCCTCGCTCCCGCAGGAGCGCCGCGTCGTCACCGCGATCCCCGGCCCGAAGTCGCAGGAGTTGCAGGCCCGCCGTACCGCCGCGGTCGCCGGCGGCGTCGGTTCCGTGCTGCCGGTCTTCGCCAAGCGCGCGGGCGGCGGCGTCCTCGAGGACGTGGACGGCAACTCGCTGATCGACTTCGGCTCGGGCATCGCCGTGACGTCGGTCGGCAACAGCGCGGAGGCCGTCGTGCGCCGCGCCTCGGCCCAGCTCGCCGACTTCACGCACACCTGTTTCATGGTGGCGCCGTACGAGGGCTACGTGGAGGTCTGCGAGCAGCTCGCCGAGCTGACCCCCGGCGACCACGCCAAGAAGTCGGCGCTGTTCAACTCCGGCGCCGAGGCGGTGGAGAACGCGGTGAAGATCGCCCGCGCGCACACCCGCCGCCAGGCGGTCGTCGTGTTCGACCACGGCTACCACGGCCGCACGAACCTCACGATGGCGCTGACCTCCAAGAACATGCCGTACAAGCACTCGTTCGGCCCGTTCGCGCCGGAGGTCTACCGGGTCCCGGTGGCCTACCCCTACCGCTGGCTGACCGGCCCGGAGAACTGCGCCACCGAGGCCGCGGCCCAGGCCATCGACATGATCAACAAGCAGATCGGGGCGGAGAACGTCGCCGCGATCGTGATCGAGCCGGTCCTCGGCGAGGGCGGC
Source organism: Streptomyces sp. NPDC002055 (assembly GCF_040296705.1). Lineage (NCBI taxonomy): Bacteria > Bacillati > Actinomycetota > Actinomycetes > Kitasatosporales > Streptomycetaceae > Streptomyces > Streptomyces sp. NPDC002055. The sequence goes on along the minus strand of NZ_JBEOXS010000031.1, from coordinate 94,638 downwards.
TTCATCGAGCCGGCCAAGGGCTTCCTGCCGGCGATCGTGAAGTTCGCCAACGACAACGGGATCGTCTTCGTCGCGGACGAGATCCAGTCCGGCTTCTGCCGCACCGGCCAGTGGTTCGCCTGTGAGGACGAGGGCATCGTCCCGGACCTGATCACCACGGCAAAGGGCATCGCGGGCGGCCTGCCGCTCGCCGCCGTCACCGGCCGCGCCGAGATCATGGACGCCGCGCACAGCGGCGGCCTGGGCGGCACCTACGGCGGCAACCCGGTGGCCTGCGCCGCGGCGCTCGGCGCCATCGAGACCATGCGCGAGCTGGACCTCAACGGCAAGGCCCAGCGCATCGAGCAGATCATGAAGCCGCGGCTCGGCGCGATGCAGGAGAAGTTCGACATCATCGGCGACGTCCGGGGCCGTGGCGCGATGATCGCGATCGAGCTGGTGAAGTCCGGCTCGAAGGACCCGAACCCGGAGGCCACGGCCGCGCTCGCCAAGGCGTGCCACGCCGAGGGTCTGCTCGTGCTCACCACCGGCACCTACGGCAACGTGCTGCGCTTCCTGCCGCCGCTGGTGATCGGCGAGGACCTGCTCAACGAGGGTCTGGACATCATCGAGAACGCGTTCGCCGGGATCTGATTCCGACCGGTGCGCGGGGACAGGTGAAGAATGTGTGCGGGGGCCATGGCGGACGGGTGATCCGGCTGTCGGGCCCGCGCCGCCTGGCGTACGGTTTCGGCAGATGAGAGAAACACCCCGCTCGCAGGGGACTGCGAGCGATGTCGAGTCGACGCATCCCCAGCCTCGGCCCGGCCGTGCCCTCGCGCACACCACTGGAGCCTTCGGCTCCGGAACTCCTCACCGATCGGACGGCCGCCCGCCCCATACCCCCCGGGGCGCGCGGCACACCGGTCGCTACGACCGCCCCGGAACTCTCCCCCCTGTTCCGGGGCGGTCGGCGTTTTCCGCAGCTCTGCTCCCGGTGCTGTGCGCGGTCCTGTTCGCCCTGGTCACCTGGCAGGTGGCGGCGGGCGGACCGCTGCTCGCCCTGGACGAGCGGCTGGGGCGGGCGGTGTTCCGCCCGCACACCCCGTCCGTGATCGCCGAGGCGGGCGCGGACCTGGGCGCCATGGTGCCCGCGCTGCCCGTCCTGGCTGCCGCGCTCTGCTGGTCCGGATGGCTGGGCCACGCACGGTGGCGGGGCCGGCGGCAAGGGGACGAGGGGGCGCCGCCCGGCGCCCGTCCGCGGTGGTGGCTGCCGCCGCTCGTGGCGGTGGCGGCCATGACGGCCGTCCCGGCGCTCGTCGTCCCGCTGAAGCTGTGGATCGCCCGCCCGGGGCCGCTCGGACCGGCGGAGAACTACGGCTGGTACCCCTCGGGGCACGCGGCCACCGCCGCGGTCGCCTATGGCGCGGCGCTCCTCCTGCTGCTCCCCCACCTCCGGCGCGCCCTCGTACGCCGCACCGCCGTCGTGTGCGTCGTGCTGCTGAACCTCTGGGTGGGAGCGGGGCTGGTGCGCCGCGGCTACCACTGGCCGCTGGACGTCGTCGGCAGCTGGTTCCTGTGCGGGCTGCTGCTCTGGGGGGTGGCGTGCGCCGTCCGCTGGAGCACCGCGTCCCGGGACACCGGAGAAGCCCCGGAGGCCGGAGCGGACCCGGAGGGCGGAACGGACCCGGAGGGCGGAACGGACCCGGAGGGCGGAACGGACCCGGATACCGGAGCGGACCCGAAGACCGGAGCGGACCCGAAGACCGGAGCGGACCCGGATACCGGGACGGCCCCGGACTCCAGGGAGAACTGAGAACGGGAACCAGGAAGGAACACGCCCCCTCCCGCCCCGCACGCGGCCCACCTGCGGCGCCCCCCGCACGTCGGCCACCGGTATCCGGATCCGGCAGCGGCCGCCAAGAGAGCGGCCGCGCCCGGAGCCCCCCGGCTCCGGGCGCCCCGGGACCGGACCCCCGGGGCGCATGGGAACGCGGGGATCCGGCCGCCGGCTCAGGAGTCGAAGCCCAGGCCCACCCGGTCCATCGCCTTCAGCCAGAGGTTCCGGCGCCCCCCGTTGGCATCGGAACGGGCCAGCGCCCACTGGGTGATCCCGATGCCCGCCCAGCGCACCGGCTCCGGCGGGAACGGCAGCGGCTTCGTCCGGACCATCTCGGACTCGGTGCGCTCGGTGCGCTCCCCGGCCAGCAGGTCGAGCATGACGTCCGCGCCGAAGCGGGTGGCGCCCACCCCGAGGCCGGTGTAGCCGAGGGCGTAGGCGACCCGGCCGCCGTGGGCCGTGCCGAAGAACGGCGAGAAGCGGGAGCAGGTGTCGATGACCCCGCCCCAGGTGTGGCTGAACCGCACCCCCTCCAGCTGCGGGAAGCAGCGGAAGAAGTGCGCGGCGAGCTTGGCGAAGGTCTCCGGACGCTGGTTGTAGTCCTCGGCGATCCGGCCGCCGTAGTGGTAGATGACGTCGTAGCCGCCCCAGAGGATGCGGTTGTCGTCCGTCAGCCGGAAGTAGTGGAAGTGGTTGGCGCTGTCGCTCAGCCCCTGCCGGTTCCGCCAGCCGATGGCGGCGAGCTGCTCCTCGGTGAGCGGTTCGGTCATCAGGGCGTAGTCGTAGACCGGCACGACGAAGGGACGGATCCGGCGCACCAGGTTCGGGAAGGCGTTGGTGCCGAGCGCGACCTGCCGGGCGAGGACCCGGCCGTAGGGGGTGCGGACCACGACACCGGCGCCCTGGGGGGCGAGTTCGGTGGCGCGGGTGCGCTCGTGGATCCGTACGCCCAGGTCGAGGCAGGCCTGCTTGAGTCCCCAGGCGAGCCGGGCGGGGTTGAGCATGGCCACGCCGGTGCGGTCCCAGACGCCGGCCAGGAAGGTCGGCGAGTCGACCTCCTTCCGTACCTCCTCGCGGTCCAGGAAGGGCAGCTCGATGCCCATACGGGCGGCCTCCTCGGAGGCCTCCCGCAACTCGGCGACCTGGTGCGGCTCGGTGGCGACGTCGATCTCGCCGGTCCGTTCGAAGGCGCAGTCGATGCCGTAGCGCGCGACGGCGGACTCGATCGCGTCCAGGTTGCGGCTGCCCAGCTCCTCCAGCTTGGCGATCTCCTGGGGCCAGCGGGAGAGGCCGTTGGCGAAGCCGTGGGTGAGGGAGGCGGCGCAGAAGCCTCCGTTGCGCCCGGAGGCGGCCCAGCCGACCTCCTGGCCCTCGATGAGCACCACGTCCCGGCCGGGGTCGCGCTCCTTGGCGAGCAGCGCGGTCCACAGGCCGGAGTACCCGCCGCCGACGACGAGCAGGTCGCAGCGCTCGTCGCCGACGAGGGCGGGGCGGGCCCGGGGCCTGCCGGGGTCGTCGAGCCAGTACGGGGCCGGCTCGGCGTCGGCCAGGGACCGTACGGCCACGGGGTCCGTGGCGGTCGGGACGGTGCGCGGCATGGCAGCTCGTGCCATGGTTCTCAGCTCCTCTTGCGGCGGTTTCCCAGCAGTTGGCCGGCGAGTACGCACAGGACGGCGACGGCGAACATCGCGGTGCCGATGACATTGATCTGGACGGGCGTGCCGCGCTGCGCCGAGCCCCAGACGAACATGGGGAAGGTGACGGTCGAGCCCGCGTTGAAGTTGGTGATGATGAAGTCGTCGAAGGAGAGCGCGAAGGAGAGCAGCGCGCCGGCGGCGATGCCGGGCGCGGCGATCGGCAGGGTCACCCGCAGGAAGGTCTGCACGGGGGAGGCGTAGAGGTCCTGCGCGGCCTGTTCGAGGCGGGGGTCCATGCTCATCACCCGGGCCTTGACCGCGGTGACCACGAAGCTCAGGCAGAACATGATGTGGGCGATGAGGATCGTCCAGAAGCCGAACTGGGCACCCATGTTGAGGAAGAGGGTGCCGAGCGAGGCGCCCATGACCACCTCGGGCATCGCCATCGGCAGGAAGATCAGGGTGTTCACGGCGCCGCGGGCCCGGAACCGGTAGCGGGCGAGCGCGAAGGCGATCATCGTGCCGAGGGCGGTGGCGCCGAGGGTCGCCCAGAGGGCGATCTGCAGGCTCAGGGAGAGCGATCCGCAGAGGTCGGCGACGCCGCACGGGTCGGTCCAGGCGTCGGTGGAGAACCGCTGCCACTCGTAGTTGAACCGGCCGTTGGGCTTGTTGAAGGAGAAGATCATGACGATGACGTTCGGCACGATCAGATAGGCGAGCGTCAGGACGCCCGCGAGCACCACGAGGTTGCGTCGAAGCCACCGCATCAGACGAGGTCCTCCGTCCCGGACTTGCGGATGTAGACGGTGACCATGGCCAGGATCGCGGCCATGAGGATGAAGGACAGCGCGGCGGCCGTCGGGTAGTCGAGCACCCGGAGGAACTGCGACTGGATGACGTTGCCGACCATCTTCTGGTCGGTGGAGCCGAGCAGTTCCGCGTTGATGTAGTCACCGGTCGCGGGGATGAAGGTGAGCAGGGTTCCGGCGACCACGCCCGGCATGGACAGCGGGAAGGTGACCTTCCGGAAGGCGGTGAAGGGCCGGGCATAGAGGTCGCCCGCCGCCTCGTGCAGCCGGACGTCGATCCGCTCCAGGGAGGAGTACAGCGGCAGGATCATGAACGGCAGGAAGTTGTAGGTGAGTCCGCAGATCACCGCGAGCGGGGTGGCGAGCACCCGCTGCCCGTCGGTGATGCCGAGCCACGAGGTCACGTCGAGGACGTGCAGGGTGTTGAGCGCGCCGACCACCGGGCCGCCGTCGGCGAGGATCGTCTTCCAGGCCAGGGTGCGGATGAGGAAGCTGGTGAAGAACGGCGCGATGACCAGCACCAGGACCAGGTTCCGCCAGCGGCCGGCCCGGAAGGCGATGGTGTACGCCAGCGGGTAGCCGACGAGCAGGCAGAGCGCGGTGGCGGTGCCGGAGTAGAGCACCGAGCGCAGGAACTGCGGGTAGTACTCGCTCAGCGCGTCCCAGTAGGTGACGAAGTGCCAGGTGACCTTGAAGCCCTCTTCGAGGGAGCCGGTCTGCACCGAGGTGGAGGCCTGGTAGACCATCGGGGCGGCGAAGAACACCACCAGCCACACCAGCCCCGGCAGCAGCAGCCAGTACGGGACGAGGCGCTTGCGCCGGGCGGCCTTGCCCGCCGGGAGGGGCGGCGCCTCGGGGACGTCGGCCGCGGGCGCGGTGGAGACCTTCATGCGGCCTCCTCGTCGGTGCCGCCGACCGTTCCGTCGAGCACGGACTGGGAGGCGTCGAGGCCGAAGGTGTGGGCCGGGTTCCAGTGCAGGACGACCTCGGCGCCGGGGACCAGCCGGGAGTCGCGTTCGATGTTCTGCTCGTAGACCGAGAGCCGGCCGCCGGCCGGGCTGTCGATCAGGTACTGGGTGGAGACCCCGATGAAACTCGCGTCCACGATGCGGCCGGTCAGCCGGTTGCGCCCGTCGTCGATGGACCCGGCCTCGTCGGCGTGGACCAGGGACACCTTCTCGGGGCGGACGCCGGCCAGCAGTTTCCCGCCGGTGCCGGTGGGAGCGGAACATCGGGCCGCGGGCAGCCGGAGCTTGCTGTCGGCGGCCTTCAGCAGCAGGTCGTCGCCGGAGGACTCGGCTATCTCGGCCTCGATGAGGTTGGAGGTGCCGAGGAAGTTGGCGACGAAGGTGGTGCTCGGGTTCTCGTAGAGGTCTGCGGGGGCGCCGAGCTGCTCGACCCGGCCGCCGTTCATCACCGCGACCGTGTCGGCCATGGTCATGGCCTCCTCCTGGTCGTGGGTGACGTGCACGAAGGTGATCCCGACCTCGGTCTGGATGCGCTTGAGCTCCAGCTGCATCTGACGGCGCAGCTTGAGGTCGAGGGCGCCCAGCGGCTCGTCGAGGAGCAGGACCTGGGGGTGGTTGATCAGCGCGCGGGCGACGGCGACGCGCTGCTGCTGGCCGCCGGAGAGCTGCTGCGGCTTGCGGCGGGCGAAGTCGCCGAGCTGGACCAGGTCGAGCATCTCGCCGACCTGCTTCTTCACGGACTTGATGCCGCGGCGGCGGAGGCCGAAGGCGACGTTCTCGTAGATGTCGAGGTGCGGGAAGAGCGCGTAGTTCTGGAAGACGGTGTTCACCGGCCGCTTGTACGGCGGGAGGCCGGTGACGTCGGTGCCGTCCAGCAGGACGCTGCCGGAGGTCGGGTCCTCCAGCCCCGCGATCATGCGCAGGGTGGTGGTCTTGCCGCAGCCGGAGGCGCCGAGCAGGGCGAAGAAGGAGCCCGCGGGCACGGAGAGGTCGAGCGGGTGCACGGCGGTGAAGGAGCCGTAGGTCTTGCTGATCCCGGTGAGGCGGACGTCTCCGCCGCTGCCGGCGGTCGAGGGGGTCTCAGTCATGGGTGCGGATCCCAGGTGTGTTCGTACGGGCGGGGGGCCGGGGCGGTCAGGCGCCGATGAGCTTGGCGAACTTCTCCTCGAAATCCGTCTCTTCCTTGCCGGACAGCAGCCGGAAGGTGTGCGCCTTCTCGGTGAATTCGTCGTCCGGGATGATGAGCGGGTTCGCGGCGAGCTTCTTGTCGATCTTCGCCAGTTCCTCGCGCACACCGTCGACCGGGCACACGTAGTTGATGTAGGCGGCGATCTTCGCGGCGGTCTTCGGCTCGTACGCGTAGTCGATGAACCGCTCGGCGTTCCGCTTGTGCCGGGCCTTGTTGGGGATCAGCAGGTTGTCGGAGGACATCATGAAACCGGCGTCCGGGAGGGCGAACTTGACGGCCGGGTTGTCGGCCTGGAGCTGCACCAGGTCGCCCGCCCAGGCGACGCAGGCGGCGAGGTCGCCCTTGTTGAGGTCGTCGATGTAGTCGTTGCCGGTGAAGCGGCGGATCTGCTTGCGGTCGACGCCCTTCTGGAGGCGGGCGACGGCGGCGTCATAGTCGTCGGCGGTGAAGTCCTCGGGCTTCTTGCCCATGTCGAGGAGGGTCAGCCCGACGGTGTCGCGCATCTCGGTCAGCATGCCGACCCGGCCCTTGAGGCGGCTGTCCTCCAGCAGCTGGGAGACGGAGGTGACCTTGCGGCCGCCGGTGGCCTTCTCGTTGTACGCGATGACGGCGGGGATGCCGGTCCAGGCGTAGGAGTGGGCGCGCACCGGGTCCCAGTCGGGGGTGCGGAAGCCCTCGGCCAGGTTGGCGTAGGCGTGGGGCAGATTCGTCTGGTCGAGTTTCTGCATCCAGCCGAGGCGGATCATGCGGCCGGCCAGCCAGTCGGTGACGCAGATCAGGTCGCGCCCGGTGTCCTGGCCGCCTGCGAGCTGCGGCTTGATCTTGCCGAAGAACTCGACGTTGTCGTTGATGTCCTCGGTGTACTTGACCGTGATGCCGGTCCGGCGCTTGAAGGCGTCCAGGCTGGGGCGGCGCTTGTTGTCGTCGCTGACGTCGATGTACTCGGTCCAGTTGGAGAAGGTGAGCAGCTTCTCCTCGTCCGAGTGGTCGTCGGCCGAGCCGGTCCCCGCGGTCCGCCCGGCGGGCGGGATGCCGCACCCCGTGAGGGCGCCGAGCCCACCGAGGGCGAGGGCACCGCCGCCGGTCGCCCGCAGCAGCGACCGGCGGCTCATGGCCATCCGGCCCTCGGTCACGCTCCGCCGCACGGCGGCCAACTGCGCCGCCGACAGGGTCTCTGGCTCGTACTGCTCCATGCGCGGTGCCCCTTCACGGGTGTCAGCCGGTGTGTCAGCCGGTCTCTCGGTATCAGCGGTCCCCGAAGACGGTGCGGTGCCAGTCCTTCCGGACCACCGCGGTGTTGTCGAACATCACATGCTTGACCTGCGTGTACTCCTCGAAGGAGTACGCCGACATGTCCTTGCCGAAGCCGGAGGCCTTGTAGCCTCCGTGCGGCATCTCGCTGAGGATCGGGATGTGGTCGTTGACCCAGACGCAGCCGGCCTTGATCTCGCGGGTCGCCCGGCCGGTGCGGTAGACGTCGCGGCTCCAGGCGGAGGCGGCGAGGCCGTAGGGGGTGTCGTTGGCGAGGGCGATGCCCTCGTCGTCGCTGTCGAAGGGCAGCACGACGAGGACCGGGCCGAAGAGCTCCGACTGGACGATCTCGCTGTCCTGCGTGGCGCCGGTGACCAGCGTGGGCCGGTAGTAGGCGCCCTTCGCCAGGTCGCACTGCGGCGCCTCGCCGCCGGTGACCACGGTGGCGTAGGACCGGGCGCGCTCCACGAACCCGGCGACGCGGTCGCGCTGGGTGTGCGAGATGAGCGGGCCGAGATCGGTGGCCGGGTCGAACGGGTCGCCGAGCCGGACGGTCGCCATCAGATCGGCGACCCCGGCCACGAAGGCGTCGTACAGCGGGCGCTGGACGTAGGCGCGGGTGGCGGCGGTGCAGTCCTGGCCGGTGTTGATGAGGGCACCGGCGACCGCGCCGTGCACGGCGGCCTCCAGGTCGGCGTCGTCGAAGACCACGAACGGGGCCTTGCCGCCCAGTTCCAGGTGGAGGCGCTTGACGGTGCCGGTGGCGATCTCGGCGACCCGCTTGCCGACGCCGGTGGAACCGGTGAAGGAGGTCATGGCGACGTCCGGGTGGCCCACGAGGTGCTCGCCCGCGTCCCGGCCCGCGCCGCTGACGATGTTGACGACACCGTCGGGAATCCCCGCCTCGGTGGCCGCCTGGGCGAACATCAGCGAGGTGAACGGGGTGAGTTCGGCGGGCTTGAGGACGATGGTGTTGCCCGCGGCGATGGCCGGCAGCACCTTCCAGGCAGCCATCTGGAGCGGGTAGTTCCAGGGCGCGATCGAGCCGACGACACCGATGGGTTCACGCCGGATGTAGGAGGTGTGGTCGCCGCTGTACTCCCCCGCCGACTTCCCCTCCAAGTGGCGTGCGGCACCGGCGAAGAAGGACGCGTTGTCGACCGAGCCGGGCACGTCGAACTCGGCGGAGAGCTTGATGGGCTTGCCGCACTGGAGCGACTCGGCGTCCGCGAACTCATCGGCCTGCTCGGCGAGTACGGAGGCGAAGCGGTGCATCGCGTCGGAACGCTCGCCCGGGGTGGCGCCGGCCCAGCCGGGGAAGGCCTGCGCGGCGGCCTCGACGGCGGCGTCCACATCGGCGGTTCCGGCCAGTTCGTAGGTGAACACCGGGTCTCCGGTGGCCGGGTCGACCACCGCGTGCTCACGGCCCGAGGTTCCGGGCCGAAGCTCTCCGGCGATGTACTGCGCCCCGTCCGCGAAGCGGTTCTCGGCTTGGAAGGGATGGCTCATATCGCTCTCCTCCGCGTCCCCCGTGATGGCGGTCGGCGTAGCTCCAGCTCGACGTGAAGGCCGATCCTGACAGAGCACCCCGGCTTCAACAAGGGATTCCGTTGTTGCCTTTTGGTTACGCGACGGATTCGGTCATTGCGTCGGGTCGGGCGGGTGCTGGGCGGACGGACTGTCCAGTGCCCGGGGGTGTACGTGCTGCGGGGCGGCCCTGGCCGGCTCGGGGCGCACGGAGGCCGGGCAGGGTGAGCGGGGGCGGCGTGAGCGGGGGCGGCGTGAGCGGGGGCGGCGGAACGGGTACCCGGCGGGCAGCGACCCGGCGAGCACCGGGCATCGGGCACCGGACGCGCGCATCCGGCCGGGAACACCGCGGCCCCGCACCGGGCCACGCACCACGGCCACGCCCGCGCGGGGCGGGGGCCGCAGGAGGGATCGGTGGCCGGATCAGCGGCCGACGGATCAACAGTCCGCGGTGACCATCCGGACCACCGGTGCAGCCCGCGCGGATCCCTCCTCCGGGGCGCCGCGGCGCTCCGCGTCGTTCGCGGCGTCGGCTATCAGCAGGACCATGATCAGGACGCTGCCGGCCAGCGCGACGACGCCCAGGATGACGCCCGCGAGCGCCTGCCCGCCGTTGCCGGCCTCGCCGCGCGCGGCCTTGCCGCGGCCCAGCGCCCCGAAGACGATCGCGAGGATGCCGAGCACGATCCCGACCAAGAAGCCGGCGATGGAGGCGGTGAGGACCGTGCCGACGATGCCGGTCACCAGCCCGGCGACTCCGAAGCCGTTGCTGTGCCCGTACCCGGCCGGGTGCCGACCCGGGCCGTAGGGTCCGCCCGGCCCGTAGCCGGACCCGCCGTAGGGACCGAGGCCCGGCTGCCCCGGGAAACCGCCGTGGCCGTAACCGCTGCCGTACGAGCCCGCACCGTTGGGAGAGGTGCCGTACGCGCCCGCTCCGTAGTCCGTCGCGTAGGGACCGGCGCCGTACGGGCCGTAGCCGAGGGGCGCACCGGGGCCGGTGGGAGCGATCGGCGGCGGCGGGACGGGCGAGACCGGCGGCGGGCCACCCGACGCCCGGGGCGGCCCCGGGACCTCGGCCGGAGGTGGGACCGGTGGCGGGTGCGGCCTGCCCTGCCAGGGCCCGGGCGGAGGTCCCTGGGGTGCCGGAGGCTCCGGCGGAGCCCAGGGGTCACGCGGCTGCGGGCGCTCGGGCCCTTCGGCGCTCTCGGTCATGTCCCTCCCCCTTCAAGGCCCCTCCCCTTCGGACCTCCGCCATGCTACGGGCCGGGTACGACACGACCGGGGCGGGAGAAGCCGTTCCCCCGGAATCGGGTCCGGTACCGGACCCGCACCGAACGGGTATCGGTACGTCCGGGAGTACCCGGCCGACGCCCCGGCCGGCCCAGGCGACCCGGCTCGGGCAGGCACGGGCAGGCATGAGCAGGCACCCGGCGCATGCGGTACTCCCTGATCAGGGCTCCCCACCGGATCAGGCGCACCGGCACCGTGCCGGACCGGCCGGGTCCGTGCCTACGATGATCCCTGCCCGGCACCCGAGCTGTCCTCAGGAGGACCGATGCCCGATCTGCACACCTTCATCGCCGGGCTGCCCAAGGCGGAGCTCCATGTGCACCACGTCGGCTCCGCCTCCCCGCGCATCGTCGCCGAGCTGGCCGCGCGCCACCCCGACTCCAAGGTCCCCACGGACCCGGAGGCGCTGGCCGACTACTTCACCTTCCGGGACTTCGCCCACTTCATCGAGGTCTATCTGTCGGTCGTGGACCTGATCCGCGACGCCGAGGACGTCCGGCTGCTGACCTACGAGGTCGCCCGCGACATGGCCCGGCAGAGCATCCGCTACGCGGAGCTCACGGTGACCCCGTTCTCCTCGGTCAGCCGCGGCATTCCGGATGTGGCGTTCGTCGAGGCCATCGAGGACGCCCGCCGGGCCGCGGAGGCGGACCTGGGCGTGGTGCTGCGCTGGTGCTTCGACATCCCCGGCGAGGCGGGGCTGCAGTCCGCCGAGGAGACCGCGCGCATCGCGGTGGACCTGAAGCCGGACGGTCTGGTCTCGTTCGGACTGGGTGGCCCCGAAGTCGGCGTCCCCCGGCCGCAGTTCAAACCGTACTTCGACCGCGCCATCGCCGCCGGGCTGCACAGCGTGCCGCACGCGGGCGAGACGACCGGCCCGGAGACGATCTGGGACGCGCTGCACCACCTGCGCGCGGAGCGGATCGGGCACGGGACCAGCGCGGTCAAGGACCCGCGGCTGCTGGAGCACCTCGCCGAGCACCGCATTCCGCTGGAGGTCTGCCCCACCTCCAACATCGCCACCCGCGCCGTGGAGGACCTGGAGCGGCACCCGGTCAAGGAGATGTCCCGGGCCGGCGTGCTGGTCACCATCAACAGCGACGACCCGCCGATGTTCGGCACCGACCTCAACACCGAGTACGAGGTGGCGGCCCGGCTGCTGAAGCTCGACGAGCGGGGTCTGGCCGGGCTGGCGAAGAACGCCGTGGAGGCGTCCTTCCTCGACGAGCCGGCCAAGGCCAAGCTCGCCGCCGAGATCGACGGGTACACGGACGCATGGCTGCGGTAGCCGTCGCCCACCGCGGCGACCCGTACCGGGTCCGGGAGAACACCCTGCCCTCGCTGCGCTCCGCGGTGCACCGGGGCGCGGACGCGGTGGAGATGGACGTACGGCTCACCCGGGACGGCCGGCCCGTGCTGCTGCACGACGCGACGCTGGAGCGGCTGTGGGGTGACGAGCGCGCGCTGGCGAAGTTCACCGCGCGGGAGGTGCGGGAGCTGACGGGCGGCGGTGTCACCGGGCTGGGCGAGGGCCTGGCGGCGGTGCACGCCACCCCCGGTGTCCGGGCGCTGATCGACCTCCCGGACGCCTCGGCCGCCCCGGCGGCCGTCGCCGAGGTCCGCGACCACGGGGCCGGTGACCGGGTCTACTACTGCGGCGGTGCCACGGCGATGCGGGCGGTGCGCGACCGGGACCCCGACGCGGAGATCGCCCTCACCTGGACGACCCTCGCCCCGCCGCGGCCGACGCTGCTGGCGCAGCTGCGTCCGCGCTGGCTCAACTACCGGTTCGGGCTGCTCGACGCCGCTCTGGTGGACCGGCTCCACGCCGACGGGTTCCTCGTCTCGGCCTGGACCGCCGACACCCGGCGGACGATGCTGCGGCTGCTGCGGCTCGGCGTCGACTCGATCACCACCAACCGCATCGACTGCCTGCGGCGGGCGATCGACACACCTCCGCGACGGGGCCGCCGGGAGAGGTGACCGGCGGGCCATGGGCGTCCCGGGCCCGGGACGACACAGCAGCCGGGGCCGGGACCGGCACTGCGCCCCGGCGCGGTGCTGCGTCCCGGCCCCGGCTGCTGTGTCCCGGCGCGGTGCTGCGGACGAACGGTGCCCGGCCGGGCGCGGCACTCGGGCCCGGACCGCCTCGGTCGCGGTTCAGTCGCGGGGGAAGTCCTCGGTGGAGAGCACCAGCCCGAGCGAGGTGCCGGTGAGGTCGACCGGCTCGCCGAAGGTGACCGTCAGCTCGCTCCGGTACTCGCCGCCCTTGGGGTGCGTGAACAGGTGGCACTTGCGCTGGTAGGGATCGGCGATCAGATAGACGGGCACCTCGGACTCGGCGTAGACCGCCTTCTTGCCGCCGTAGTCGCTGGCGCCGGTGCCCCTGGAGATGACCTCCAGCACGAACTCGAGATCCCGCGGGGCGAACCGCCCCTTGTCGTCCGGCGTCGCACCCTCGACGGCCTTCGCAAGGTCGGGGGCGAAGCCGTTGAGATGCCCCGGAAAATCGATCCGCACATCGGAGTCGATCTCCGCATCGCCGCCGAAGTGGTCCTCCAGCTGCCGGAGGACCCTACGGATGATCTTCCAGTGCGTACGGCGTTGCGGCGACATGTGGACGGTCCCCTCGACAATCTCGACCTTGTAGCCCTCGGGGACAGGCATGTGCTCCAGCCGCTCGAACAGTTCGTCCAAGGTCAGCTCTTCACTGTCGGCCATCTCGATCCTGTCGGTCAGCTCGACGGTCACCGTGCCGCTCCTCCCCGCTGCCCGCGTCGACACGTGCAGCCGCGTGGTTCAACGATACGCACCGCCCTCGGTCACGTGTGCTGAAGCGGGGCCGCGAGGAGCCGGGCTCACAGCCCCGCTCCCCCGCCGGGCTCACAGCCCCACGATCGCGTTCCACTCCCGGGCGAACTCCGGCCGCTCCTTCGAGGTGATGTCCCGGGCGATCGCCAGCCGCTTGCGCAGGGCCCCGTCGGGGAAGATCAGCGGGTCCTCGGCCAGCCGGGCCGTCTCCTCGTCCTTCGCGCCGGCCAGCACCTCGCGGGCGGCCGGGACCGGGCAGACGTAGTTGACCCAGGCGGCCAGCTCGGCCGCCACCTCCGGCTCGTAGTAGTAGTCGATCAGCGCCTCGGCGTTCCGCTTGTGCCCGGCGAGGTTGGGGATCATCAGGCTCTCCGACCAGAGCTCGGCGCCCTCCTCCGGCACCACGAACTCGATGTCCGGGTTGTCGGTGCGGAGTTGGACCACGTCGCCGGAGTACGCCTGGGCGGCGAGCACATCGCCGGAGGACAGGTCCTTGATGTAGTCGTTGCCGGTGAAGCGGCGGATGTGCCGTTCCGCGACGAGCCGCCGCACCCGGTCGGTCATGGCGTGGAAGTCGTCCGCCGTCCAGTTGGTGACGTCGACGCCGTCGCCCTGCATCAGCAGGGCGAACGCCTCGTCGAGGCCGGAGAGCAGGGTGACCCGGCCGCGCAGGTCCTCGTGCCACAGGTCGGCGGTGCTGCGCAGCTCCCGGCCCAGCTTGCGCCGGTTGTACGCGATGCCGGTGATCCCGGACTGCCAGGGCACGGTGTGCCGGCGGCCCCGGTCGAAGGCGGGGCTGCGCAGCAGCGGGTCGAGGTGCCGGGCGACGTTCGGCTGGCGCGAGCGGTCCATCTCCTGCACCCAGCCGAGCCGGACGAACCGGCCGCACATCCAGTCGCTGATGACGATCAGGTCCCGCCCGGTGTCCTGATGGTTCATCAGGGCCGGGCCGATCTTCCCGAAGAACTCGTCGTTGTCGTTGATCTCCTCGGTGTACGCGACGGAGATCCCGGTCCGCTTCTCGAAGGCCGCGAGCGTCGGGCGCCGTTGCGCGTCGCCGTCGTCGGTGTCGATGTAGAGCGGCCAGTTGGCGAAGGCGAGGCGCGGGTCGCGGGCGGAGCGGTCGCGCGCGGCGCGGTCCCCGGGGGCGACGTACGCGGCCGGCACCCCGCACCCGGCCAGTGCGGCACTTCCCCCGGCGGCTGTGAGGAGGCGCAGCAGGGAGCGGCGGTGGAGCGGGCGTTCCGCGGTGTTCTCCGGCACCCCGGCAGGATGCCGGTGCCTCCACCCGCGGGGCAATGGACGCCGCGTCACGGCGCCGGCGGCGCACCCCGACAGGGTGTCGGGGTGCGCCGCCGGTGATGTAGCCGGTGCGGCCGTCCGTCGGACGGGGATCAGCCGTCGAGGGACGTCATCACGTGCTTGATGCGCGTGTAGTCCTCGAAGCCGTAGCCCGAGAGGTCCTTGCCGTAGCCGGACTTCTTGAAGCCGCCGTGCGGCATCTCGGCGACGAGCGGGATGTGGGTGTTGATCCAGACGCAGCCGAAGTCGAGGTTCTTCGACATCCGCATGGCGCGCGCGTGGTTCTTGGTCCACACCGAGGAGGCGAGGGCGTACTCGACGCCGTTCGCCCACGCGGTGGCCTGCCCCTCGTCGGTGAACTTCTGGACGGTGATGACCGGCCCGAAGACCTCCTTCTGGATGATCTCGTCGTCCTGCTTGAGGCCGGAGACGACGGTGGGGGCGAAGAAGTAGCCCTTCTCGCCCACCCGGTGGCCGCCCGCCTCGACCTTGGCGTGCGAGGGGAGCCGGTCGATGAAGCCGACGACCTGGGCGAGCTGGTTGGCGTTGTTGAGCGGGCCGAAGAGAACGTCCTCGTCGTCCGGCTGCCCGGTCTTGGTGTCCTCGGCGGCCTTGGTGAGGGCCGCGACGAACTCGTCGTGGATGGACTCGTGGACGAGCACCCGGGTCGCGGCCGTGCAGTCCTGGCCGGCGTTGAAGAAGCCCGCCACCGAGATGTCCTCGACGGCCTTGGGGATGTCGGTGTCCTCGAAGACGACGACCGGGGCCTTGCCGCCGAGCTCCAGGTGGACCCGCTTGAGGTCCTTGGACGCGCTCTCGGCGACCTGCATGCCGGCCCGGACGGAGCCGGTGATGGAGGCCATGGCCGGGGTCCGGTGCTCGACCATCAGGCGGCCGGTGTCCCGGTCGCCGCAGACCACGTTGAAGACGCCCTTGGGGACGATGCCGCCGATGATCTCGGCGAGCAGGACCGTCGACGCCGGGGTGGTGTCGGACGGCTTGAGCACGACCGTGTTGCCCGCGGCGAGCGCCGGGGCGAACTTCCACACGGCCATCATCATCGGGTAGTTCCACGGCGCGACCTGGGCACAGACGCCCACCGGCTCGCGCCGGACGATGGAGGTCAGGCCCTCCATGTACTCACCGGCCGAACGGCCCTCCAGCAGCCGTGCCGCACCCGCGAAGAAGCGGATCTGGTCGACCATGGGCGGGATCTCCTCGGACCGGGTCAGTCCGATGGGCTTGCCGGTGTTCTCCGACTCGGCGGCGATCAGTTCCTCGGCCCGCCGCTCGATCTCGTCGGCGATCTTCAGCAGGGCCTTCTGCCGCTCCCCCGGTACGAGGTCCCGCCAGGCCGGGAATGCGGCCTCGGCGGCGGCCATGGCGGCGTCGATGTCGGCGGCGGCGGAGAGCGGTGCCGTTGCGTATGCGTCGCCGGTGGCCGGATTGACCACCTCGGTGGTCCGCCCGTCGGCGGCATCCCGGAACTCCCCGTCGATGTAGTTGCGCAGACGACGCAGTTCGGTGGTCACGTGCCACCCCTCCTGTCAGAGATTGTCCAATGGGTGAGACACCCCCACCCTAGTCACTGAGGCGACGCTTTCGACATACCCGCCACCCAGCATCTACGAAATCAGTGCCTTTCGAAGTGGGCGACAACGGATTTCATCGGTCCAGGGTTGCCAGACGGTCGAGTCCTCATGCACAGTGTTGCCGTGGCCACTCGTACTCGCGACACCAAGGGCAGCAACGGCGGTCCGCCGGTCGACGCCGTTTCCCTGGCGATCATCGAACAGCTCCAGGAGGACGGACGGCGGCCGTACGCGGCGATCGGCAAGGCCGTGGGCCTCTCCGAGGCCGCCGTGCGGCAGCGCGTACAGAAGCTGCTCGACCAGGGCGTGATGCAGATCGTCGCCGTCACCGACCCGCTCACCGTGGGTTTCCGGCGGCAGGCGATGGTGGGCGTCAACGTCGAGGGGGACCTCGACCCGGTCGCCGACGCCCTGACCGGGATGGACGAGGTCGAGTACGTGGTGGTGACCGCGGGCTCGTTCGACCTCATCGTGGAAGTCGTCTGCGAGGACGACGACCACCTTCTGGAAATGATCAACAAGCGCATCCGCACCCTGCCCGGCGTGCGCTCCACCGAGAGCTTCGTCTACCTCAAGCTCAAGAAGCAGACCTACACCTGGGGAACCCGATAGCCATGAGCGCCGACCTCTCCAAGACGGCGTACGACCACCTGTGGATGCATTTCACCCGCATGTCGTCGTACGAGAACGCCCCCGTGCCGACCATCGTGCGCGGCGAGGGCACCTACATCTACGACGACAAGGGCAAGAAGTACCTCGACGGGCTCGCGGGCCTGTTCGTGGTGCAGGCCGGCCACGGCCGTCAGGAGCTGGCCGAGGTCGCCGCCAAGCAGGCCGCGGAGCTCGCCTTCTTCCCGGTGTGGTCCTACGCCCACCCGAAGGCCGTCGAGCTGGCCGAGCGGCTGGCGAACTACGCCCCGGGCGACCTCAACAAGGTCTTCTTCACCACCGGCGGCGGCGAGGCCGTCGAGACCGCGTGGAAGCTGGCGAAGCAGTACCACAAGCTCACCGGGAACCACACCAAGTACAAGGTGATATCCCGGGCGGTGGCCTACCACGGCACCCCGCAGGGCGCCCTGTCCATCACCGGCCTGCCGGCCCTGAAGGCCCCCTTCGAGCCGCTGGTGCCCGGCGCGCACAAGGTGCCGAACACCAACATCTACCGGGCACCGATCCACGGCGACGACCCGGAGGCGTTCGGCCGCTGGACCGCCGACCAGATCGAGCAGCAGATCCTCTTCGAGGGCCCGGAGACCGTCGCCGCGGTCTTCCTGGAGCCGGTGCAGAACGCCGGCGGCTGCTTCCCGCCCCCGCCCGGGTACTTCCAGCGGGTCCGCGAGATCTGCGACCGGTACGACGTGCTGCTCGTGTCCGACGAGGTCATCTGCGCCTTCGGCCGGCTCGGCACGATCTTCGCCTGTGACAAGTTCGGCTACGTACCGGACATCATCACCTGCGCCAAGGGCATGACCTCCGGTTACTCCCCGATCGGCGCCGCGATCATCTCCGACCGGATCGCGGAGCCGTTCTACAAGGGCGACAACACCTTCCTGCACGGCTACACCTTCGGCGGCCACCCGGTGTCCTCCGCGGTGGCGCTGGCCAACCTCGACCTGTTCGAGCGCGAGGGCCTGCCGCAGCACGTGCTGGCCAACGAGTCGGCGTTCCTGTCGACCCTGCAGAAGCTGCACGACCTGCCGATCGTCGGCGACGTCCGCGGCGACGGCTTCTTCTACGGCATCGAGCTGGTCAAGGACAAGGCCACCAAGGAGTCCTTCACCGCCGAGGAGTCCGAGCGCGTCCTCTACGGTTTCGTGTCGAAGAAGCTCTTCGAGTACGGCCTGTACTGCCGGGCCGACGACCGCGGCGACCCGGTCATCCAGCTCGCGCCGCCGCTGATCTCGGACACCTCGACCTTCGAGGAGATCGAGCAGATCATCCGCCAGGTGCTCACGGAGGCCTGGACCAAGATCTGAGGCCTGGGCAGGCTTCCCGGCCCGCCCACGATCCGACGCGCCGCCCTGCGCGTCCCGCTCCGCCCCTTCCCCCGTGGCCCCATCCCTCCACGGGGGAAGGGGCGGAGCTCTGTGCGGGGGCATGGGCGGGCCTGTGCGACCGCCGCTGCGCTCGGCCGACGTCGGTCGGGCGGCGTCGGTCGGGCGGCGTCGGTCGGCGTCGGTCAGTCAGTCGGCCCGAGCAGTGGGCACCTGCCCGGCCCGCCTGTCACCGGACGTTTGCCGCGAGCGCCCGCCGCGGGCCGCGTCACCTACGCCCCGTCACCGGATCCGGACCACCTCAGGGCGAACCACAGCTCCATCCGGACGTCCGGATCCCCCAGGTCGGTGCCCAGCAGCTCCGCGGCACGGGCGATGCGCTGGCGGACGGTGTTGCGGTGGATCTCCAGGGCGACGGCCGTGCGGTCCCAACTGCCGTGCAGCGACAGCCAGACGCGGAGCGTCTCGGTCAGCGCCGGTGCGCCGTCCAGCGGGCCGAGCCGGGCGCGGGACAGCGCTCGGGCCTCCTCCGGCGCCACCAGCGCGCCGACACCGTCACCCGCCTCGGCGCGCTGCCGGACGACCGGGGCGCGCTCCGCCAGCGCACGCCGCAGTGCCCGCGCCGCCTCGGTGTCCGCCCGCGCCAACTCCCCGGCCGCTACCGGTGCGCTCGTGCCCAGCGTCCAGCCGGCCTGGGCCGCCACCGAGGCGCCGCCCGGCACCAGGGCGCGCAGGGTGTCCCCGTCGAGGTCGATCAGCGCGGTGCCCAGTCCGGCGGCGAGTTCCTCGGCCCAGAGCGGCTCCCCGGCGCGCGACCGGGCGCGCCGCCGGCCGCGCACCACCGTCCAGAGCTCCTCGCCCGCCGCCTCGGCGGGTGACGCGGCGGGTGACGCGTCCGTGCCCGGCCGGGCCGGATCCGGCTGCTGCCCGGCGCCCTGGCGCCCGGCTCGGTCCCGCGGCGGGGCGTCCCTTCCTCCGCCCGTACCCCCGCCGGCCCCGCCCGTGCCCTGCGCGCCGGCCCCGCCCGTGCCCCGCGGTGCGCCCGGCCCCGGGTCCCGGAGCAGCGGGGCCACCTCGGCGGGGTCCGCGCCGAGCATCAGCCGGACCAGTGCCCCGGTGCGTCCGGCCCGGGCACCGCCGGTGCGTGCCCCGGTCAGCAGCGAGAGCAGCACGATGGCCACCCCGGCGATCGCCCGGTCGACCGGGTCCCGGCGGGCCGCGCACACCCCCAGGGCCAGGCGCCCGCCCGCCGGTTCGGGGCCCGGCAGCCCGTAGACGCTCAGCTGAAGGCCGCCCGCAGCGCCTGCCGCCGAGGACGGGCCGCTGCGCAGCCGGGCCACCAGCGAGGCCAGCGACGCGCGGGCGTCCGGTTCCGGGCGGGTGCCGGCCGCGGAGAGCTCCGTTCCGTCGGGGCCGAGGAGCACCGCCCAGCCGCCGAGGTGCTGGGCGAGCTGGCGCAGCACGGCCGGTACCGGGTACGGCCGGGCGGCCGCACCGGCCAGCGCCTGCTGGGCCTCGGTCATCCGGCGCAGCTCGCTGTGGCGCCGCTCGGCGGCGGCCTGCCACATGGCCCGGGCGACCGCGGTGAACGTGGTCTCCCGGTCCACGGCGACCAGCGGCAGCCCGTGCCGGTCGCAGGCCTCGGCCAGCGCCTCCGGCACGGTGTCGTGGACGGGCGCGATACCGAAACCGAGCGCCGCGGCGCCCGCCTGCACCGTGCGGGCCACATAGCGGTCCCAGTAGGGGCCGGTGCTCCCGGCGGGCGGGCAGTGGACCCCGGCGCTGAGCAGCATCTCCCCGCCGAGCAGATACGGAACGGGGTCTTCCATCTCGCTGGTGTGCACGGCGTGCACGGCCGTGTCCCCGCGCGGCCCCGCGACCTGCCGCAGGCCCAGGCCGGGCCGGTCCAGCAGCACCGCGAGCGGGACGGGGACGGTGGGCGGCAGCAGCTCGGGCATCGCCGACTCCCATGGATGGTCCGTACACCCCGGGGGCTTCGAGGTGGAGGAAACGTACACTTCTCGGCCCCTGGCGCGACACCTAGGGTCACTCCGCAGGACCGGCCCCCTTCCCCCGGAACCCACGGATGTCAGGAGCGCGCCCATGGCCGTCGACTACGCGGTGATCGTCCTCTATCTCGCGGGCATGCTCGGGATGGGCTGGTGGGGCATGCGCCGTGCCCGGTCCACCAGCGACTTCCTGGTCGCCGGGCGGCGGCTGGGCCCGGTGATGTACTCCGGCACCATGGCGGCGATCGTCCTCGGCGGCGCGTCCACCATCGGCGGCGTCGGCCTCGGCTACCGGTACGGGCTCTCCGGCGCCTGGCTGGTGTTCAGCATCGGCTTCGGACTGCTCGCGCTGAGCGTCCTGTTCGCCGCCCGCATATCCCGGCTGCGGGTCTACACCGTCAGCCAGATGCTGGACCTGCGCTACGGCGGCTCCTCCGGACTCATCTCCGGGGTCGTGATGTGGGCGTACACCCTGATGCTCGCCGTCACCTCCACCATCGCCTACGCCACCATCTTCGATGTGATCTTCGGGCTCGACCGCTGGGTGGCGATCGTCCTGGGCGGCCTGATCGTCGTCTGCTACTCGACGCTGGGCGGGATGTGGTCGATCACCCTGACGGACATGGTGCAGTTCGTGGTGAAGACGATCGGGGTGCTGCTCCTGCTGCTCCCGATCGCGGTGGTGAAGGCGGGCGGGTTCGGCGCCCTGCGCAGCGAACTGCCCGACGACTACTTCTCGCCGATGAGCATCGGCGCGCAGACCGTCTTCACCTATGTGCTGATCTACTCCTTCGGCATGCTGATCGGGCAGGACATCTGGCAGCGGGTGTTCACCGCGCGCAACGACCGGGTCGCCCGGCTCGGCGGCACCGCAGCGGGCGTGTACTGCCTGGCCTACGCCGTCGCCGGGGCGGTCATCGGCACGGCCGCCAAGGTCCTCTACCCGAAGCTCGGCAGCGCCGACGACGCCTTCGCCACGATCGTCAGGGACGCCCTGCCCATCGGGGTCAAGGGACTGGTGCTGGCGGCCGCGCTGTCGGCGGTCATGTCGACCTCCTCGGGCGCGCTCATCGCCTGCGCGACGGTGGCCAACCACGACATCTGGCAGCGGCTGCGCGGCACCCTCTCCCCGTCCGGGGAGGGGGAACGGCACGACGAGGTGAAGGGCAACCGGGTCTTCATCGTGCTGATGGGCGCCGCGGTGATCGTCATCGCGATCCTGCTCAACAACGTCGTGGAGGCGCTGACCGTGGCGTACAACCTCCTCGTCGGCGGGCTGCTGGTCCCGATCCTCGGCGGGCTGGTCTGGAAGCGCGGCACCGGCACGGGCGCCCTCGCCGCGGTCGGTACGGGCGGCCTGACCGTCCTCGCCCTGATGACGGCGAAGGGCATTCTGGCCAACGAGCCCATCTACTACGGGCTGCTGGCCTCGCTCGTCGCCTATGTCGCGGTCAGCCTGGCCACGAAGCCGACCGACGCCGCCGTGCTCGACGCCTGGCGCAGGCGGCTCGCCGGCGAGGCCGTGCCCGAGCCGGCGGCCTCCGGGGCCTGACCCCGGGCACCGGGCACCCGCCCGGCCACCTGCGCCGGGGCCGGAGACCGGCCCCGGCGCTTCCGGATCCGGGCTCCGACTCCCCGCCGTGCGGCGGCCTCCCGCCCGCACGGCACCATGACAGCGACCGCCGCCCCGGACGGGCGGCGCCCCACAGGAAGGCTCACCCGATGGGCAGCGCGCAGCCGCGCCACGGCGGCGACCTCGTCGTCGAATCCCTCACCGCGCTCGGCGCGACCACCGTCTTCGGCCTGCCCGGGCAGCACGCCCTGGGGACGTTCGACGCCCTGCGCCGCTCCTCGCTCGACTACGTCGGGCTGCGGGTGGAGAACAACGCGGGATTCGCGGCCGACGCCTTCGCCCGGGTCACCTCCGGGGTGGCGCCGCTGCTGGTCTCGACCGGGCCGGGGGCGTTGATGACGCTCGCCGCCCTCCAGGAGTCGGCCGCGGCGTCCGCCCCGGTGCTGGGGATCAGCAGCCAGGTGCCGGTCGCGGGGCTGGGCGGCGGGCGCCGGGGCTTCCTCCACGAACTCGTCGACCAGAAGGCCTCGTTCCGCGATGTGGTGAAGTCCGTGCACACCGTGCGCAGCGCCTCGCAGATCCCGTCGGCGCTCGCCGCCGCCTGGGAGTCCGCGCTGGCCGCGCCGTGCGGCCCGGTGTGGGTGGAGATCCCGCAGGACGTCCTGCTGGCGCCGGCCGGGGTGCCCCCGGTGGTCTCGCTGCGGGCCGTTCCGGCGCCGCTGGAGCCCCGGCCGGAGCTCGTCGCCGAGGCGGCGCGGCTGCTGGACGGAGCGGCCCGCCCGGTGATCCTGGCGGGCGGCGGAGTGGTGCGCGCCGGGGCGCAGGACGAACTCCGCGCCCTGGCGGAGGCGCTGGACGCGCCGGTGGCCACCACCTTCGGCGGCAAGGGCGCCTTCCCCTGGGAGCATCCGCTGTCCCTGCAGTCCTGGCTGGAGGACCGGTACACCACCGACCTCCTGGAGGACGCCGACGTCCTCCTCGTCATCGGCTCGGGGCTCGGTGAACTCTCGTCGAACTACCACACGTTCCGGCCGCGCGGCCGGGTCGTGCAGATCGAGGCCGACCTCGGCAAGCTCGAGGCCAACCTCCCCGCCCTCGGTGTGCACGCCGACGCCCGGCTCGCGCTGGACGCCCTGGTGGCGCGGGTCGCGCCGCGGCCCGGGGGCGACGGGGCGCGGACCGCCGACGCCCTGCTGGCCCGCGTCCGGGACCGGATCGACGCCCAGGAACTCGGCCTGGAACAGCGGGTGCTGGCCGCCGTCCGGGAGGCCCTGCCGGAGGACTCCCCGTCGTTCTGGGACATGACCATCCTGGCGTACTGGGCCTGGTCCGCCTTCGACCCGCGCGCGGGCGCCCTGCACTCCGCCCAGGGCGCGGGCGGCCTCGGCTACGGCTTCCCGGCCGCGCTCGGCGCCGCCGCGGCGGACCGCAGGCGGCCGGTGCTCGCCGTCTCCGGCGACGGCGGCGCGATGTACTCGATCGCCGAGCTAGCCACCGCCCGGCAGTACGGGCTGCCGGTGACCTGGCTGATCGTCGACGACGGCGGCTACGGCATCCTCCGCGAGTACATGACCGGCGCCTTCGGCGAGACCACCGGAACCGAGCTGGCCCGGCCCGACTTCGTGGCGCTGGCCGAGTCCTTCGGCGTCCCGGCCGTCCGCACCGCGCCGGACCGGCTCGCCGGGGACCTGGCGGCGGCCCTGCGGGAGCCGGGGCCGTCGGTCGTGGTGCTCCCCGCAGTGCTGCGGATGTTCGCCCCGACGCACCTCGCCCCCGAGGAGCGCGGGGAGCCCGGGGAGCCCGGGGAGCGCAGGGAGCGCAGGGAGCGCGAGGAGCCCTGACGAGGCCCGCCGAAGGGACCCGGGGCGGGCCGTCGGAAGAGCCCTGACGAGGCCCGCCGAAGGCCCCGGACGGACCGTCGGAAAAGCCCTGACAGGCCCGCCGGAGGAGCCCGGACGGGCCCGTCGAACGCCCCCCTTACCGGCAAGGCCGGACCCCCGCCGGTCATATGAGCCGTTCGGAGGAACCTGGCACACGCCCGGACCCCACGAGTCGCCGCCCCCACACCGGACTCCTTACGGTGCGAGTGACCGTATGGGCTCAGGTTCGTTCACCCGGCCAGGGGAAACGGACTGTCACAGGTAAGCCGAGGTGTTCGCCATGGAGGCCCCGCCGGACAACGACGTGCTCTGGGCACGCTCCCTGCACTACGCGCACCGCGGCTCCCCCGCGCTCGCCGGTGTCTCCGTCGAGGTCCGCGCGGGAGAGATCCTGGCCGTCACCGGGCCACGCGGCAGCGGGAAAACGACCCTGCTGCGCTGTCTGGCCGGTCAGCTCGCCCCGCAGAGCGGCGAGGTGTGGTTCAACAGCGCCCCGGTGCACACCCTGAGCCGGATGGGCCGCGAGCGGCTGCGCCGGGACCGCTTCGGCTGGATCGACACCGAACCCCACCTGGTGCCCGAACTGACCGGCTGGGAGAACGCGGCCCTGCCGCTGCTGCTGCGCGGCACCGGGCACCGCGCCGCGAAGCGGGCCGCCCTGGAGTGGCTGGAGCGGCTCGACGTCGGCGACTGCGCCCGCAAGCGGCCCGCCAAGCTGCTCCAGGCGCAGCGGCAGCGGATCGCCATCGCCCGGGCGCTCGCCTCCGAGCCGTCGGTGCTGTTCGCCGACGAGCCGTCCGCCCCGCTGCACCGGGCCGACCGGTCCCATGTGCTGCGCACCCTCACCACCGCGGCGCGCTCCCACGAGATCACCGTCGTGCTGGCCACCCACGACCCGGAGGTGGCCTCGCTCGCCGACCGCACGGTCGCGCTGCTGGACGGCCGGCGGGCCGGCGGCATTCCGGCCCCCGACGCGGAGGGCAGGGCGGCCGCGTGCTCGCTCTCCGTCTAGCCCGGGGCACCCACCCGCTGGTCCTGCTGCGCCGGCTGCTGGTCGCGGCGGCGTCCGCGGGCGTCGGGTTCCTGCTGCTGGCCACCCTCGGTTACGCCCTGGGGCACCCGGACCGGGGCGCCGACGCCGCGGTCCGGCTGCTCTGGTGCGCGGTCCCGCTGGCCGCGGCGGTGCAGTTCGCCGTCGCGGTGGCCCGGACGGATCCCGGGGCGCGACCGCTGCCGGGGCTGTCCTCGGCCGGGCTCGGCCCGGTCCGGCTGGCGCTGCTCGCCGCCGTCTCCACCGCCGTGTCCTGCACGCTCGGCAGCGTCGTCGCGCTGCTGGCGTTCCTGCTGCTCCGCGGCGACCTCGGGCCCGTCCCGTTCCCGGGCGGGCCGGCCGAACTGCTCGGCGCGGGGAAGCCCGCGCCGTTCGCCGCCGTCCTGACCCTGCTGTTCGTGGTGCCGGTGCTGTCGGCCGCGGCCGGGGCCCTCTCGCTGCGTCCCCGGAAGCGGCGGCCCGGCGCCGCGCCCGACCCGCAGCAGCCGGCCGCCGCCAATGAGCATGGAGGCGCCCGGGCCACCCTGTTCAGCGGACTGCCCTGGGGGATCGCGCTCACCGCGGCGGGTCTGGCCCTGGTGTCGTACGCCGCCGGCGCCCCGCCCGCCGCCGGCGAACTCCTCCCGCTCCCGGGCCGGCTGGACGCCATTCCGCCGGGCGCCGTCGGCGGCTGGGTCCTCATCGCGACCGGCCTGGTGCTCGCCTGCCCCGGCATCACCCATCTGTGCGGACGGCTGCTGGCGGCGGGCCGGCCGGGCGCGCTTCGCCTGCTCTCCGGACGCGTCCTCCAGGAGGAGGCCCAGCGCATCGGACGTCCCCTCGGGGTGCTGTGCGCGGTCGTCGCGGCCGCACTCACCGCGACCCGGCTGTACGGCTCGGCGCCGGATGGCCCCGGCGGGCGGCCGTTCGGCCCGCTCACCGGGATGGGCGCGGCGCTCGTGCTGGCCTGTGTCACGGCGACCGTACTGACCGCGGCCCTGGAGACCAAGGGTGCCCGGACCGACACCACCGGGGCGCTGCGGCGGCTCGGTGTCCCGGCGGGCACACTGCGCCGGGCGGCGGCGCTCCGCGGCGCGGTGACGGTGGCCGTGCTGGCCCCGCTCACCTGGCTCGTCGCCGAGCTCGCCGCGCTGCCCCTCACCCGCTGACCCCGCTCCCCTACGATGACCGGCGTGCATCCGATACCAGCCGCCGCAGGCCGCGCCGACGACCGTGAGATCGAATCCCTGGCCGAGTTCGACGAGGTGGTGGCCGCCGGTTCGCTGCGCGGCCACCGCATCCAGTCCGTCGATCTGACGGGCCGTACGGAACGGCTCCTCGCCACCCGGAGCGCCGGGGCGGTGTTCCTCGGCTGCGCGATGGCGGAGGAGGCCGCGGCCAAGGTCCGGGCGGAGGGGGCGATGGTCTTCCCGCCGGTGCCGGAGCTGCCGTTCGACCCGTACCGGGGCACCCTCTACACCCCCGACGAGCTCTTCCGGGGCCTGGACGGCGCGGGGTACGCGGCCACGCCGGACGCCCGCGCGTACGCCTGGTTCCAGCAGACCCGGGCCGACGGCGACATCATGGGCTCGATGCTGCGGGCCGTCCACGACGACGCGGTCTCCGACGCGCTCGACGAACTCCTCGCCGGGCGCCGGGTGGTGGGGGTCATGGGCGGGCACGCCATGGCGCGCGGCACCGAGGCCTTCGCGGGCGCCGCCCGGCTGGGCCGCGCGCTGGCCGGCGCCGGTTTCACCGTCGCCACCGGGGGCGGACCGGGGGCCATGGAGGCCGCGAACCTCGGGGCGTACGCCGTCCGCTTCACCGACGCCATGCTGGACGAGGCGCTCGAACTGCTCGGCAAGACCCCCTCGTTCACGCCGTCGGTGGGCGACTGGGCGCAGGCGGCGTTCGAGGTGCGCGGGCGGTGGCCGGGCGGCGGGCCGTCGGTGGGCGTCCCGACCTGGTTCTACGGTCACGAGCCGCCGAACGCGTTCGCCTCGGACATCGCCAAGTACTTCTCCAACGCGACCCGGGAGGACGGTCTGCTGGCCCGGTGCACCGCGGGCGTCGTCTTCCTGCCGGGCGCGGCCGGCACCGTGCAGGAGATCTTCGACAACGCCACGCCCAACTACTACGAGTCGCGGGGCGAGCCGACACCGATGGTGCTGGTCGACCGGGACCACTGGACGCGCCGCTTCCCCGCCTGGCCGCTGCTCCGGGCGCTGGCGGAGGAGCGTTCCATGGCCTCCCGGATCGCCCTGGTGGACTCGGTGGAGGAGGCCCCGGAGGCGCTGCGCCGGCTCGGCGCGGCCACGGAGGGCTGACCCGGGTCTGCGCGGCGGCCGGCCCCGGGCAGCACGGAAGGCTGACCCCGGCCTGCACGACGGCCGGCCCCGGGCGGCCGGGCCCCCGCCCCGGGGCGTTTCCGTCAGCCGCCGGGCAGGAGCACCACCTCGGAGGCGGTGAAGGCGACGCCCACCTCCGTGCCCGGCTCCGGTGCCTCCCGCAGGGCGCAGGCCGCTTCCAGCCGGGGGCCGCGCGCGGGCTCCAGCAGGAGCGTCACATGGGTGCCGCGGAAGGTCCGGGCCGCCACCGTGCAGGGCAGGCCGTCCACCGCCGGGGTGAGCCGCACCCCGGCGGGGCGGACCAGCAGCCGACACTCGCCGGGCGCGCTGCCGGCCGGCACCGGCACCGTGCCCCAGGGAGTGTCGGCAGACCCGCCGTCCACGGTCGCGGTGACCACGTTCTCGAAGCCCAGGAACCGGGCCACGAACTCCGAGGCGGGCCGCTGCCAGACCTCCAGCGGCGTCCCGGTCTGCGCGATCCGCCCATCCCGCATCACCACCACCCGGTCTGCCAGCGCGAACGCCTCCGCCTGGTCGTGGGTGACGGCGAGCACCGTGGTGCCCAGCCGGCGGAACAGCTCGCGCAGCTCCACGACCAGCCGTTCCCGCAGGCTGCGGTCGAGCTGGCCCAGCGGTTCGTCGAGCATCAGCAGATCCGGCCGCGGGGCGAGGGCCCGGGCGAGGGCGACGCGCTGCTGCTCGCCGCCGGACAGCGCGGTGACGGCCCGCCGCTGGGCGTCCGGGAGGCCCACCAGATCGAGCAGTTCGGCGACGGTGCGCTCCTGTTCGGCCCGGCCCGCCCCGCGCATCCGGAGGCCGAAGGCGACGTTGCCGCCCACGTCGCGCTGCGGGAAGAGCTGGTGGTCCTGGAACATCAGGCCCACCCCGCGCCGGTGCGGCGGCACCGCGGTGCGGTCGCGCCCCGCGAGGAACACCGCGCCGGCGTCGGCCCGCTGGAGCCCGGCCACCACCCGCAGCAGGGTGGACTTCCCGCTGCCGCTCGGCCCCAGCACGCACACCGACTCGTGTTCGGCGACCTGAAGGTCCACCGCGTCCAGCGCGGTGCGGTCGCCGAAGCAGACGGTCACCCCGTCCAGGCGCAGCATCGGGTGCGGCGACACCATCTAGAACTCTCCCGAACGGTCGATGCGGATACGTTCCAGCGCCAGCAGCGCGGTCGCGCACACCACCATGAGGACGGTGCTGAGCGCCATCGCCTGCCCGTAGTTGAGCTCCCCGGCGCGGCCGAGGAAGCGGGCGACCGCCACCGGCAGGGTGGGGTTGTCGGGGCGGGCGATGAAGACCGTCGCGCCGAACTCCCCGAGGGACACGGCGAAGGCGAAGCCCGCCGCCACCAGCAGCGCCCGCCGCACCATCGGCAGGTCCACCTCACGCCAGGCCCGCAGCGGGGAGGCGCCGAGCACAGCCGCGGCCTCCCGCAGCCGGACGTCGACCGCCCGCAGGACCGGCAGCATCGTGCGGACCACGAACGGCACCCCGACCAGCGCCTGGGCGAGCGGCACCAGCAGCCACGAGGTCCGCAGGTCCAGCGGCGGCTCGTCCAGGGCGATCAGGAAGCCGAAGCCGACGGTCACCGCCGAGGTGCCCAGCGGCAGCATCAGCAGCGCGTCGAACCCGCGGATCAGCCGGCCGCCGCTCCGCGGCCGGGCCGACCGTCGCCGGAACGGGCGGCCGGCAGTGCCCGGAGCCCCCGCGCGGGTGAGCGCGGCGGCCGCGAGTCCGCCCACCACCAGCGCGATCCCGGTCGCCGCCAGGGCGTACTGCAGGGAGTTCAGGACCGCCTGGAGCGGGGCGACGGCGAAGGTCCCGCCACTGGCGGCCGACGACTGCAGCGCCCGGTAGAAGGTCAGCCCGTACCCGTCGGGCCCGGCGAGGGACCGCTCCACCAGGACGCCCAGCGGCAGCACGAGGAGTAGCCCGATGACCGCGACCACCGCCCAGAGCAGGGCCCACTGCGCCGTCCCCCGGGGGCGCCGGGCCGTGGTCGCCGCGTCGACCAGCCGCAGCGCGGACTCCCGGCGCCGCACCGTCCAGGCGTGCACCGCGAGGATCCCGGCGACGGCGGCGAACTGCACCAGGGTCAGCACGGCGGCGGTCGGCAGGTCCAGCAGCTGCGCGGTCTGCCGGTAGATCTCCACTTCGAGGGTGGCGTAGCGCGGGCCGCCCAGGATCTGGACCGCGCCGAAGGAGGTGAAGGTGAAGAGGAAGACCATCAGCGCCGCGGCGGCCACCGACGGGGCCAGCGCGGGCAGCGTGACCCGGCGCCAGGCCGCGAACCGGCTCGCGCCGAGCACCCGGGCCGCCTCCTCCTGGCGGGGGTCGAGCTGGGCCCAGAGGCCGCCCACGGTGCGGACCACCACGGCGTAGTTGAAGAAGACATGGGCCAGCAGGATCGCCCAGACCGTGGTGTCCAGCCGGACGCCCCACAGCGCGTCCAGCATGCCGCCGCGGCCCAGCAGGGCGAGGAAGGCCGATCCGGCCACCACGGTCGGCAGCACGAACGGCACGGCCACGACCGCCCGCAGCAGCTGCTTGCCGGGGAAGTCGAACCGGGCGAAGACGTACGCGCCGGGCAGCGCGATCGCCAGGGTCAGCGCGGTCGAGGCCGCCGCCTGCCACCCGGTGAACCAGAGCACGTCCAGCACGTCCGGGTCGGTGAGGACCTCCCCGATCCGGCCGGTCCGCCACTGGCCGCCCTCCCGGAGGCCGCGGCCGACGATGGCCACCACCGGGTAGGCGAAGAAGAGCGCGAAGAACGCGAGCGGGACGGCCATCAGGCCGAACCGCACCGCGCCCCCGGGGACCGGCCGCCGCGCGCCGCGCCGGCCGGCTCCCCGGGATCCGGCTACTTCAGAACGAGCGAGGACCACTGCTCGACCCACTGCTCACGGTGCCGGGCGATCTTCTGCGGGGCCAGGGTGGCCGGGTCGTCGATCCTCGCGCCGTACCGGGTGAAGATCCCGGGCACCTTCGCGTCCCGCAGCGCCGGATTGACGAACATCCGCAGCGGCACGTCCTCCTGGAAACGCTTGCTCAGCAGGAAGTCGAGCAGGGCCTTGCCGCCCTTCTCGTTCTTCGCGCCGTTCAGCAGCCCGGCGAACTCGATCTGCCGGAAGCAGGTGCCGGTCGCGACGCCGGTGGGGGCCTGCTTCGGCTGCGGCTTCATGCCCACCGTCTCGGCGGGCGGGCTGGAGGCGTAGGAGACGACGAGCGGCTTGTCGCCCTTCCGGCCGGCGGCCGAGCCGGAGAACCGGTCGTAGTAGGCCTGCTCCCAGCCGTCGACCACCTCGACGCCGTTGGCCTTCAGCTTCTTCCAGTAGCCCTGCCAGCCGGACTCCCCGTACTCGGCGGCCGTGCCGAGCAGGAAGCCGAGGCCGGGCGAGGAGGTGGCGGCGTTCTCGGTGACGAGCAGGTTCTTGTACCGCGGCTCGGTCAGGTCCTCGAACGTCTTCGGCGGCGCCAGCTTCTTGTCGGCGAAGTACTTCCGGTCGTAGTTGACGCAGATCTCGCCGGAGTCGACGGGGGTGACCCGGTGCTCGGCGGCGTCGAGCTGCAGCTTGCTGTCCACCCCGGACAGGCCCTTGGCCTCGTACGGCGTGAACAGGTCGTGGTCGAGGGCGCGGGAGAGCAGGGTGTTGTCCACCCCGAAGAAGACGTCCCCGCGCGGGTTGCCCCGGGAGAGGATCTCCTGGTTGACGGCGGCACCGGCGTCCCCGCCGGGCAGCAGCTTCACCGTGTAGCCGCTCTGCCTCTCGAACTGCTTCAGGACGGCCGGCGAGACGTTGAACGAGTCGTGGGTGACCAGCGTGACCGTCTTCGACGCGCCCCCGTTCCCGGAGTCCCCTCCGCCACAGGCGGCCAGGGCGGGTATGCCGACCGCGGCCGCGAGGACGGCCGCGGCGACTCTCCCGGCGGTGCTTCTCCCGGTCGTGCTTCTCCCGGCCGTGCTTCGGCTGGTGGTGCTTCGGCTGGTGCTGCTCACTGAGTTCCTCCTGGCTGCGTTCCCCGGAACCGTCGGCTCCGGACTCCCGCCCAGGAAGAGACGCGGCCCCGCCCGGTGCCGCGGAGTGCGGCCGGGCGGGGCGCAACAGCTTGAGTGGTGACCGAACTCCCTACGCCGGAATGACCCGGTTCAGGTTCGAGGGTCTGCGGCTCGGTGCCGCACTCTCAGCGCTGTGGCGCTCCCCTGTCGGAATATGCATGTATTCGAACACACCCTAGCAACCGGCCCGGGTGCGCCCCGGGCCGGTTCCGGTCAGCGTTCGGAGGCGGCCAGCTGCCCGCAGGCCCCGTCGATCTCCTGGCCGCGGGTGTCGCGGACGGTCACCGGGACACCGTGGGCCTCCAGCGCGGCGACGAACGCCTTCTCGTCCTCCGGCCGGGACGCGGTCCACTTGGAACCGGGCGTCGGGTTGAGCGGGATGAGGTTGACGTGCACCCGGTTGCCCTTGAGCAGCCGCCCGAGCAGGTCGGCCCGCCACGCCTGATCGTTGATGTCCCTGATCAGCGCGTACTCGATGGAGATCCGGCGGCCGGACTTCTCCGCGTACTCCCACGCCGCGTCGAGCACCTCGCGCACCTTCCAGCGGGTGTTCACCGGCACCAGGGTGTCGCGCAGCTCGTCGTCCGGCGCGTGCAGGGAGACCGCGAGCCGGCACTTGAAGCCCTCGTCGGCGAACCGGAGCATGGCCGGCACCAGGCCGACCGTGGAGACGGTGATGCCGCGCTGGGAGAGGCCGAGGCCGTCGGGCTCGGGGTCGGTGAGCCGGCGGATGGCGCCGACGACCCGGTTGTAGTTGGCGAGCGGCTCGCCCATGCCCATGAAGACGATGTTCGACAGCCGGGCAGGGCCTCCGGGGATCTCGCCGTCCCGCAGCGCCCGCATCCCGTCGACGATCTGGTGCACGATCTCGGCGGTCGACAGATTGCGGTCCAGACCGGCCTGCCCGGTGGCACAGAACGGGCAGTTCATCCCGCAGCCGGCCTGCGAGGAGATGCACATGGTCACCCGGTCCGGGTAACGCATCAGCACCGACTCCACCAGCGTGCCGTCGAAGAGCTTCCACAGCGTCTTGCGGGTGGTGTCGTTGTCGCAGGAGACGTGCCGCATCACCGACATCAGCTCGGGCAGCAGCTCGGCCGCCAGCTTCTCCCGGGCCGCGGCCGGGATGTCGGTCCAGTCGGCCGGGTCGTGGGCGTACCGCGCGAAGTAGTGGCGCGACACCTGACCGGCGCGGAAGGGCTTCTCCCCAATGGCGGCCACGGCCTCGCGGCGCTCGGCGGGGCTGAGGTCGGCGAGGTGCCGCGGGGGCTTCTTGGCTCCGCGCGGCACGGCAAAGGTGAGTTCTCCGGGCTTAGGCATGGCCGTACCAGTGTCGCAGATCGTCGGAGGGCGCCCGGGCCACGGAGGCGTCCGGGACCCACGCCCCGGTCATGCGGTCCCGCGGATGCTCACCGCCCGCCCCCGTGGAGCGGGTCGGCCGGAGGCCGGTCGGAGGGCCAGCCCATGGGCATGAAGCCCAGCGGCGCTATGTCCA
The DNA here is from genome assembly GCF_040296705.1 of Streptomyces sp. NPDC002055. Classification (NCBI taxonomy): domain Bacteria; kingdom Bacillati; phylum Actinomycetota; class Actinomycetes; order Kitasatosporales; family Streptomycetaceae; genus Streptomyces; species Streptomyces sp. NPDC002055. The sequence continues at coordinate 62,051 of NZ_JBEOXS010000031.1, read as the reverse complement.
GGGACCCGCGCATCTCGTCCGACGCCGCCTGCACCGCCTCGTAGAAGTTCGTCTGCGCGTCACGGAACGGAGCGGAGTCGAGCCCCGCGCCCTCCACCAGCAGATCGCGCATCCTGCGGCCCTGCCGGAGGGCGTGCACCCCGAGCTCCACGACCCGCGGGGGCGCCAGCATCGTGAGGCGGAAGCGCTGCTGGTAGAGGTCGGACCCGCTGAACGCCTCCATGATCGCGGCAGTGCGTTCGTCGATGCCGCCGTACACACGTAACGAGGCCACCCGTATGCCCTCGTGGGACTGTGCGAGTGCGGCGAGGTAGTCCACGTACGACTCCCGCAGGATCTGGTTGCCCTCCTGCCCCAGCGCCCGTTTCCAGCGGGTCCGCTCCACCAGAGCGGTGGTGACCAGGCTCACCACCGCACCGAACACGATGCCCGCCAGCGTCTTCAGGTCCATGCCAGGCACCGTACCCGGACGTCGCGCGTCATGATCCACTCCTGGATGATCCACTCCTGGGGGCGCCGGACGGACGAAGGGCCCGCCGCTCATGCGGCAGGCCCCTGTTCCGGCGGCGGATGCGGTTCGCGCCGCTCAGCCGGCTCCCACGAAGATCACCAGCAGCAGCCACACCACCGGTGCGGTGGGCAGCAGCGAGTCCAGCCGGTCCATGATCCCGCCGTGGCCCGGCAGCAGCTTGCCCATGTCCTTGATGCCCAGGTCCCGCTTGATCATGGACTCGCCGAGGTCGCCCAGCGTGGCGCTGGCGGCGACCGCGAGGCCGAGCAGCAGCCCCTGCCACCAGCTGCCGCCGTCGATCAGGAACTCCATGAACAGGGCCCCGGCGATCATGGCGAAGGCCACCGCGCCGAACAGTCCCTCGCGGGTCTTCCCGGGGCTGATCCGGGGGGCCAGCTTGTGCTTGCCGAAGCGCCAGCCGACGGCATACGCACCGGTGTCGCTCACCACGGTGAGCGCCAGGAAGGTCAGCACCCGCCACGCGCCGTCGTCCGCGGCCAGCATCAGCGCCACGAACGTGGCCAGGAACGGCACGTAGAAGGCCGCGAAGATCCCGGCCGTGACATCCCGGAGGTAGTCCTCGGGGGACTCGGTCATCCGCCAGACCAGCACCGCGAGCGCGGTGAGGGCCATCGCGACCCAGGCGCCCTCCGCACCCCGGACGTAGCCCGCCACGATCATGGCGACGCCGCCGACCGCGAGCGGCACCAGCGGCGTACGGATGTCCTTCTTCTCGGAGAGCCGGGAGGACAGCTCCCAGAGTCCGACCACGACCGCCACCGCGACCACGCCGACGAAGAGCGCCTTCACGATGAAGAGCGAGGCGATGATGACGGCGCCCAGGCCGACGCCGACCCCTATCGCCGCGCGCAGATCCCGGCCCGCGCGCTTCTTCTGCGGGGCCGGCTGCGGCTCGGCGGAATGCCGCGAATGCCTGTGCACTGGGTCGTCCTCCGGGCGCCGCTGCTCGTCGCGGAACAGGGGGCCGCTCAGCCGAGCGGCCCCCCGGTCACGGTCGTCCTGGTCTCCGCCTGTGTCGGGCACGATGGGCATGGGCCGAGTCTGCGCCGCGTCGGCCGCCGCGTGGGCGGGACCCGCCGAGACGGACACGGGCTCCGACGGCCCCCGTACACCGGTGCCCTGCGGGGCTCCCCAGGATGAGTCGTTCATCAGACCTCGAGCAGCTCGGCTTCCTTGTGCTTGAGCAGCTCGTCCACCTGGGCGACGTACTTCGCGGTGGTGTCGTCGAGCTCCTTCTCGGCGCGGCGGCCCTCGTCCTCGCCGACCTCGCCGTCCTTGATGAGCTTGTCGATGCTCTCCTTGGCCTTGCGGCGGATGCTGCGGATCGAGATCTTCGAGTCCTCGCCCTTGCTCTTGGCGACCTTGATGAACTCGCGGCGGCGCTCCTCGGTGAGCTCGGGGAACGTCACCCGGATGATCCTGCCGTCGTTCGACGGGTTGACTCCGAGGTCGGAGTCCCGGATCGCCTGCTCGATGTTGCGCAGCGCGCTCTGGTCGAAGGGCGTCACGACCGCCATGCGCGGCTCCGGCACCGAGAACGACGCCAGCTGGTTGATCGGCGTCAGCGCACCGTAGTAGTCCGCCACGATCTTGTTGAACATCGCCGGGTGCGCACGCCCGGTGCGGATCGCGGCGAAGTCCTCCTTGGCGACCACTACGGCCTTCTCCATCTTCTCCTCGGCCTCGAGGAGGATCTCTTCGATCACCACTTGCTCCTGGTCTTGTGAGTGAGCACAGCCCCGCCCTGCGCTTCTTCTCCTGCACGGTGTCCGACCGGCAGGCCCTTGTCCATCCCCGGGCCGGGCTGTTCGTTACGGCCGGGAACTGCCCCTCCTGCCCGCGGTGCGGGACCGGTGGTCAGGCCCGGGTCCCCTGATCGCTGACGAGTGTGCCGATCTTCTCACCCTTCACCGCACGCGCGATGTTGCCTTCGGTCAGAAGCTCGAAGACGAGGATCGGAAGCTTGTTGTCCATGCACAGGGTGATGGCGGTGGCGTCCGCGACCTTGAGGCCCCGGGTGATCACCTCGCTGTACTCCAGCGCATCGAACTTCACCGCGTCCGGGTTCTTCTTGGGGTCGGAGTCGTACACCCCGTCCACGCCATTCTTCCCCATCAGCAGCGCCTCGGCGTCGATCTCCAGGGCGCGCTGGGCGGCGGTGGTGTCGGTGGAGAAGTAGGGCATGCCCATGCCCGCACCGAAGATGACCACGCGGCCCTTCTCCAGGTGCCGCACGGCACGCAGCGGAATGTAGGGCTCCGCGACCTGGCCCATGGTGATGGCGGTCTGGACGCGGGAGTCGATGCCTTCCTTCTCCAGGAAGTCCTGCAGGGCGAGGCAGTTCATGACGGTGCCCAGCATGCCCATGTAGTCCGAGCGGGCCCGGTCCATCCCGCGCTGCTGGAGCTCGGCGCCGCGGAAGAAGTTGCCGCCGCCGATGACGACGGCGATCTCCGCCCCGCCGCGGACCACGGCGGAGATCTCCCGCGCCATGGCGTGCACGACGTCGGGGTCGACACCGAGTGCCCCGTTGCCGGCGAACGCCTCCCCGGAAAGCTTCAGCAGGAAGCGTCGGCGTGTGGTGCCGTGGTCGCTGTGGTCGGCCTTGTCGGCGCCCTGATTCATGGAGATCTCCTCGTGCACATACGAGGAGGCCATTGCCGGTGGGTCTGTCGAGCCCTCTGCGGCAATGGCCTCCTCGTCACATCTGCGGTCGTCCGGCGCGTAGGCGGCCGACTGCACCCGACCCTAGCGGGTCGGGCGTATTCCGTCGCTGAACGGAGCTGTTCGGGTCAGACGCCGACCCGGAAGCGGGCGAAGCGCTTCAGGGCGACACCGGCCTCGTCCAGAACCTTCTGGACGGACTTCTTGTTGTCCTTGGCGAACGCCTGGTCCAGGAGCACGTTCTCCTTGAAGAAGCCGTTCACCCGGCCCTCGACGATCTTCGGGAGGGCGCCCTCGGGCTTGCCCTCCTCGCGAGCGGTGGCCTCGGCGACGCGGCGCTCGTTCTCGACGGTCTCGGCGGAGATCTCCTCACGGGTGAGGAACTTCGGCGAGAACGCGGCGATGTGCTGCGCGATGTCCTTGGCAACCTCGGCGTTCTCCTGGTCCAGCTCGACCAGGACGCCGACCTGCGGGGGCAGGTCCGGGCTGGTGCGGTGCAGGTAGGAGGCGACGAAGCCGCCGGAGAACTGCGCGAAGCGGTCGAGAACGATCTTCTCGCCGAGGGTGGCGTTGGCCTCGTCCACGAACGCCTGGACGGTCTTGCCGGCCTCGATCTCGGAGGCGAGCAGGGCCTCCAGGTCGGCCGGGGAGGTCGCGGCGACGTGGGCGGCGATGGCGTCGGCGACGGCGACGAACTTGTCACCCTTGGCGACGAAGTCGGTCTCGCACTTCAGCTCGACCAGCACGCCGGACTTCTTGTCCTCGGCGATCCGGGCCACGACGGCACCGTTCTCGGCGCTGCGGCTCTCGCGCTTGGCGACGCCCTTCTGGCCCTTGACGCGCAGGATCTCAACGGCCTTGTCGACGTTGCCCTCGGCCTCGTCCAGCGCCTTCTTGCAGTCCATCATGCCGGCGCCGGTGAGCTCGCGGAGCTTCTTGACGTCAGCGGCGGTGAAGTTCGCCATGGTCTGTCAATCTCTTCTCGAAAAGTCGATTGGATCTACGGGTGGACGGCGGGGGCACCCGGCCCCCGCCGTCATCAGCCGTGACGCTGCGGTGTCCCGGGCCGAAGCCCGGGCACCGCAGGCGGCGGTTGTCCGGGGAGAGTTCCCCGGACCTCGCGGTGTCAGGCCTGCTCGGCGTCCGCGGCGGGGGCCTCGGCCGGCTTCTCGGCCTCGGCGGCGGGAGCCTCGGCCGGCTTCTCGGCCTCGGCCTCGGCGGCGGCGGGCTTCTCGGCCTCGGCCTCGGCCGCGGCGGGCTCGTCGGCCTTCTTGTCGCCCTCGAGCAGGTCGCGCTCCCACTCGGCGAGCGGCTCGCCGGCCTTCTCGCCCGGCTTGGAGTCACCGGTCGCGGCGCCGGAGCGGGCGATGAGGCCCTCGGCGACGGCGTCGGCGATCACGCGGGTGAGCAGGGTGACGGAGCGGATCGCGTCGTCGTTGCCCGGGATCTTGTAGTCGACCTCGTCCGGGTCGCAGTTGGTGTCGAGGATCGCGACGACCGGGATGTTGAGCTTGCGCGCCTCACCGACGGCGATGTGCTCCTTCTTGGTGTCCACGATCCAGACGGCGCTGGGCACCTTCTGCATCTCGCGGATACCGCCGAGGGTCTTCTCCAGCTTGGCCTTCTCGCGGGAGAGAACCAGGAGCTCCTTCTTGGTGAGGCCGGAGGCGGCCACGTCCTCGAAGTCGATCTCCTCGAGCTCCTTCAGGCGCTGCAGGCGCTTGTAGACGGTCGAGAAGTTGGTGAGCATGCCGCCCAGCCAGCGCTGGTTGACGTACGGCATCCCGACGCGGGTCGCCTGCTCGGCGATGGCCTCCTGGGCCTGCTTCTTGGTGCCGACGAACATGATGGAGCCGCCGTGCGCGACGGTCTCCTTGACGAACTCGTAGGCGCGGTCGATGTACGACAGCGACTGGAGCAGGTCGATGATGTAGATGCCGTTGCGCTCGGTGAAGATGAAGCGCTTCATCTTCGGGTTCCAGCGGCGGGTCTGGTGCCCGAAGTGGACGCCGCTCTCCAGCAGCTCCCGCATCGTGACGACGGCCATGGCCGTTCTCCTTGAGGTACTCGGTTTCACTGCGGCCGGGTGGCCGCTGTGCCTGACGCCCCGACGCGCCGTGCCACGGAAGAGATCTTCCGAGGACCGAGGGACGCGGCCGCGGCGCTGTCCTGGAGGACTCGATGCGCCGGCGGCGGGGCGTGCGAAGTCGACCCGGTGACCCGGATCGCCACCAGAAGTGTACGGGACCGCCGAACCGCGGTGCGACACTCATCGGGGCTCCCCACCGGGCATGGGAGCCGCCGGGGCGCGGCGGGAGGACGGGGCGGGGCGGGGCGGGGCGGGGCGGGGCGGGGCGGACGTACCCCACACGCGTGACGCGGTTGTCCACAACCGCCCGGTACTCCACGGATCCGCCCCATGATCCCCGCGCCACGGGCGCGCCGGTCCACAGTCGCCCCATGCGATCCGACGCCCGTTCCCGTTTCCCGGCCCACCCGGGGCCCTCCCGTCCGCTGATCGCCCTCCTGCTGCTGCCGGCGCTCCTCGGGCTCGCCCTCGTGGCGCTGCCACCGGGGCCGCTCGGGCCTGCCCCGATGCCGTCGGCACCGGGGGCGAAGCCACTCACCCCCACGACTCGCGGCGCGGCAGTGGCCGCACCGGCCGGGCAACGGGAAGGGGCGTCCGACGCGCACCGGACGCCACCGGACGAACAGCGGGAGGCGGCACCGGACCGTCCCGGTGCGGACGGGCCGTCCATCGGCCGAGCGTGGCCGGTGGGCGGCCCGGACGCCGGCGCACGCCCCGAGGTCGTACACGGCTGGGACCCGCCTCCCTCGCCCTACGCCGCAGGTCACCGGGGCGTGGACCTGGCCGCTCATCCCGGCGGGACCGTACGGGCGGCTGCCGCGGGCCGGGTGACGTTCGCAGGGAGCGTCGCGGGCCGCCCCGTCCTGGTGATCGAACTCGACGGCACCGGCAGCCCACCGCTGCGCATCACCTACGAGCCCGTACGCCCCGAGGTCCGGAAGGGAGACCGCGTCACAGCAGGGCAGCCGGTGGGAACGCTGGACGACGGCCCCTCCCACTGCCCTTCCGGCTGCCTCCACTGGGGGTTGCGCCGAGGGGACCGCTACCTCGACCCGCTCTCCCTGCTCCCCGCCTGGATGCTGCGCGGCGGACCGTCCCGGCTGCTCCCCGTCTTCGGGGTCCCCGAGCCGCACGGGACGGCCACGACCGACCATGCCTCCGCCTCTTCACCCGAGGCCTACCACCCTGCGGCACCCCTGGGCAGCCATGCCCCTTCGGATCCCGGCGCCGGGCCTGGCTCCGGCGGAGACGGACCTCGCAGAGCCGCGACGGACGGAGACAACGCACACAGGGCCGGCGCTCACAGGGATACCCCGGAAGCAGGTGGCACGGAGGCGAGTCGAGCGGACACAGGGCACACGGCAACGGGCCTTCCCGGAGCGCTCTCCGTCGCCGGAGCACTGATCGCCGCGGCATGGTGGGCCCATCACCGGCTCGCTGCCGGACCGCGTGGTCCGGCACCGTCCGCACCCCAGGAGACAACAGGCGCACAGGAGGACGAACCAGCACGGACGGACGAGCGCAAAAGAAGGCGCGCCGTCAAGCCCTGGAGTCCAGTCCCCCTCTGGGGCGACCCTCAGCCCTTGACCCCACGCAATGCCATCGTCACCGCGGCCTCGGTGATCTGCTCCGGGTCCTCGGCCGCGCCGAGCTCGATCCGCCGGACAGCCGCGTCGACGACGCCTTGCAGCAGCATCGCGGCCAGGCGCGGCTGCCCCTGTCCGAGCTCGCCGAGAGCCTCGACGATCATGGCGATCAGCCCGCCGTGGGCGGCGCGGATCTTCTCCCGGGCGCCGGCGTCCAGTTCTCCCGCGGAGATCGCGACGACCGCGCGGTGACGGCGGTCCCCGACGAGGGCGAGCTGCCGGCGGACGTACGCCTCGATCTTCCCCTCGGCCGTGTCGGCCAGCTCCATGGCGGCCTCGACCTCCGCCGCCCAGACCGGGAAGTCGACCGCGCAGAGCTCCTCGACGACGGCCGCACGGGAGCGGAAGTACTCGTAGACGGACGACCGCGCGAGCCCGGTGCGCTCGGCGAGGGCGGGGAAGGTCAACGCCTCCGTACCGCCTTCGGACAGGAGGGATCGGGCGGCGTCCAGCAGGGCGCCGCGCTGCATGGTCCGGTGCTCGGCCACAGAGGCCGCTCGAATCCTGGGCACCCCACCACTCTACGGACGGCACGTCGGGCGCCGCACTCCACACCACGAAGACCGCACGGACGCAGAAGTAATTCATCGTTCACGAAGAGACGATTCAGCGAGCCACGTCGGCCAGCTTGGCCCTCAGCTGCAGGACCGACTTGGTGTGGATCTGACTGACCCGGCTCTCCGTCACCCCCAGGACCTGCCCGATCTCCGCAAGGGTGAGCCCCTCGTAGTAGTAGAGGGTGACGACGGTCTTCTCCCGGTCCGGGAGGGTGTTGATGGCCCGTGCCAGCAGCCGGCGCAGCTCCCGGTCCTCGGCCACCTCGACGGGGTTGTCCGCCGCGGTGTCCTCCAGGGTGTCCATCAGGCTGAGCCGGTCGCCGCCCTCGCCGCCGGAGTGCAGCAGTTCCTCCAGCGCCACCACGTTGGCGAGCGACAACTGACTGAAGACGTTGTGCAGTTCGTCGAGTCCGATGCCCATCTCCGCGGCGACCTCCGCCTCGGACGGCGTGCGGCGCAGCGCCGCCTCCAGAGTCGCGTAGGCGCGCTCCACGGCCCGCGCCTTCTGCCGGACCGAACGGGGGATCCAGTCGAGCGCGCGCAGTTCGTCGATCATCGCGCCCCGGATGCGCGTGATCGCGTAGGTCTCGAACTTGATGGACCGGTCCGGATCGAACTTCTCGATCGCGTCGATGAGCCCGAAGACTCCGGACGACACGAAATCGGCCTGCTCGACATTGGGGGGCAGGCCGACGCTGACGCGGCCGGCCACGTACTTCACCAGGGGCGAGTAGTGCAGGATCAACTGTTCCCGCAGCCTGATGTCGGCCGTGGCCTTGTACGACCGCCACAGTTCGTCGAGCGACGAGGGGGCGGCGGGACGCACGCTGCCGCGGGCCGCGGGTGGCACTGCCGCACGGTCAGACCCGGAGGTGTGCTGGGGCATTCGTCGCCTTGAGCCGTTCTGCCGTCACAGGAGTGAGGACGATGTCTTGGTCGGAACGCTTGTGAGCGTAGCGTGACTGAAGCGTCGCAGAGTGCGAAGAGAGCTGGTTCATGCTTGCGCAGATACGTTCCCGGGCCGCTCCTGGGAGTTACGCCTGTGCCGGCAGGTGTCGGCCGTGCACAGAACACAAAGTCGGCTGTTGGGGTCATCGGCCCAACCCTGTCACCCGATCGCCGCAGGTCAAGGACCGCCTCGCGGGGTACCGGTCGGGCCCCCGGGAGAGCTGGGCAACTGCCATCGTTCGCCGTGCCGTTCGACGAACCCCAGTGACTGCAGTTCGCACAGCCTTGCCAATGCTTCGTCATATCCGGTACCTGCATCCCGGGCGATCCTCGGCACGTCGGCACTCGCCCGTGCCGGCAGCGCGTCCAGCACCCTGGTGGCCGTGGGATCCAGCAGGTCCCGCGCGACGACGGGCCCCCGCCGCTCGGGCGCCAGCTCGCCGATGCTCCCGATGAGTTCGACGACCTCGGCGGTGTCGGTGACCAGCTCGGCACCGCCTCTCAGCAGTTCGTGGACCCCTGCCGAGAGGCCCGACGTCACGGCACCCGGCACTCCCATCGCCACCCTGCCCAGCTGCTGCGCGCGCCGCGCCGTCACCAGGGATCCGCTGCGGTACTGCGCCTCGACGACGACCGTGCCCCGGGTGAGGGCGGCGATCACCCGGTTGCGCAGCACGAACCGGCTGCGCGTGGGGTGCGCACCCGGTGGCAATTCGGCCACCAGCAGCCCCTGTTCCGCGATCCTGCCGAGCAACTCGGTGTGCCCGCGCGGATAGGCGACGTCCACCCCGCAGGCGAGCACCCCGATGGTGGCGCCTCCGCCGGCGAGAGCACCCCGGTGGACGGCGCCGTCGACGCCGTACGCACCGCCCGACACCACGGTCCATCCGGCTTCGGCGAGCCCAGCGCCGAGGGTGGCCGCGACATGGGCGCCGTACTCGGTACAGGCCCGCGCCCCGACGACGGCGACGGACTTGAGGGCCCAGATCCGCAGGGAGGGCCGGCCCCGTACCCACAGCCCGACCGGACGGGCGTCCCCGAGGTCGTCGAGCTGCTGGGGCCACTCCGGCTCACCGGGGCAGAGGAACCGGGCGCCGGCCGCCTCCGCCGCGGCGAGATCCGCCTGCGGGTCGAGCCGTTCGGCCCGCAGGCGGTAACCGGCCCAGCGCGCCGCGCCGACCGACGGCGGAGGCTTGCCGGACCCTCTCACCATCGCCAGCACATCGACCGGTCCGGCGTCCCTCAGCCAGGCCCCGACCAGCTCGTCGCCGGGTTCGACGATCCTGGTGAGCGCCGCACGGGCCAGTCGCTGCGCCACCGGGCCGTCCCGCCCGGCGGCCGCGGTCACCGTGCCCCGCCGGTGAGGACGGCACCACGGCTGACACCCGTCCGCAGTTGCAGGGCGTGCGCCACGTCCGGAGCGATGGGGCGGTCCCGCCCGGCCAGATCGGCGACGGTCCACGCGACCCGCAGGACACGGTCGAGACCGCGCGCCGTGAGCAGCCCGCGCTCCATGTCCCGCTCGGCCGCCGCCATGGCCCCTGCCGCGGGCTGCCAGCGGGTCCGCAGTTCGTGCCCGGGCACCTCCCCGTTGATGCGCCACGGGGTGCCGGACAGCCGCGCGGCGGCGCGTTCCCTGGCCTCGCGCACCCGGCCGGTGACGGCGGAGCTGGACTCGCCGGGCCGGACCCCGCCGGCCAGCTCGGCCCGGCTCACGGGCTCGACGTCCACCTGCAGATCCACCCGGTCCATCAGCGGCCCCGACAGCCGTGACTGATAGCGGCGCACCACCGCGGGAGGGCAGTCGCACCCCCGGCCGTGCAGGGCATGACGGCCACAGGGGCAGGGGTTCGCGGCGAGGACGAGGAGGAACCGGGCCGGCAACCGCACCACTCCGGCGCTGCGCGCCACCACCACCTGACCCGACTCCAGGGGCTGCCGCAGGGCGTCGAGGGCGCGGCCGCTGAACTCCGGGGCCTCGTCGAGGAACAGCACACCCCGGTGCGACAGCGAGACGGCGCCGGGTCTCGGCACCCCGTTGCCGCCGCCCACCAGCGACGGCATCGTCGCCGAATGGTGCGGCGCACAGTACGGCGGGACGGTCAGCAGCGGCTTCCCCGGCGGCAGCAGGCCCGCCACCGAGTGCACCGCGGTGACCTCCAGCGACTCCTGCCGGGTGAGCGGCGGCAACAGCGAGGGGAGCCGCTCGGCGAGCATGGTCTTGCCGGCGCCCGGAGGGCCCTTCAGGTAGAGGTGGTGGCCGCCCGCCGCTGCCACCTCCAGGGCCGACCGGGCTCGCTGCTGGCCCGCGACCGCCGCCAGATCCGGCAGCAGGCCGTTGTCGGAGGACCCGGTGAGGAGGCCCGCCCCGGTGCCCGCGCCCGGCACCGTGAGCCCGGCCAGCATCGGGTCCGGCCGCCCCTCCTCCGGAGCTTCCTCCTCCGGGACCGGCTCGTCGGCGAGCACCGCGATGAGCTGGCGCAGACTGCGGACCCCGAGCACCGAGACCCCGGGCACGAGTGACGCCTCCGCGGCCGTCCGCTCGGGAACCACGACCTGGCGGTATCCGGCCTCGGCCGCCGCGAGCACCGAGGGCAGCACCCCTCGCACGGGGCGCACCCGCCCGTCGAGACCGAGCTCCCCGACCATCACCAGGTCCGCGATCTCCCGCGGGTCGATCCGCTCCGAGGCCGCCAGCACGGCACAGGCCACCGCCAGGTCGAAGCCGCTGCCGGCCTTGGGCACCGACGCCGGGCTGAGCCCCACGGTGAGCTTCTTCTGCGGCCAGTCCGCGCCCGAGTTCACCACCGCGGCTCGCACCCGGTCGCGGCTCTCCACGAGGCTCTTGTCCGGCAGCCCCACGAGGGCGAAGGCCGCGACCCCCGGTTCGAGGTCGGCCTGGACCTCGACGACGACGCCCTCGACTCCGACGAGGGCCACCGAGCACGTACGGGCGAAGACCACTCAGGCCACCCCCCGCACGTGCTCCACGACCGGAGCGCCACGCAGCGGCAGCAGCACACCGACGAGATCGATGCGCACCCCTCCCGGCGGCACCCCGCCGTGCCGCTCCAGCCAGCACTCGGCGAGCCAGCGGGAGGCCAGCCTGCGGAGCCGCTCGGACTTGCGCCGGGTCACCGCCGCCATCGGGTGCTCGTAGTGACCGGCGCGGCGGGTCTTGACCTCGCACACCACCAGCGCGTCGCGGTCCGTGGCCACGATGTCGATCTCGCCCTCCTGGCAGCGCCAGTTGCGCTCCAGGACCGTCATCCCGGCCAGGGCCAGCTTCCGCGCCGCCAGGTCCTCCCCGTAGCGGCCGAGCGCTCCTCGTGCGTTCATGAGTACCACCTCCGTCACCGACTGTGACGGAAGGGCGGGATTCTCGGGGATCATGGCCGAGATCTGTGGACAGCACGGTGATTGTGGACAACGCGGCCACTCGATCGAGTGACCGGCCCGCCTGCCCCGACGCCGGGACAGGCCCCGGTGCCACCCTGGTCCGCGGAAGCACCGGCGGGATCACCCCGCACCGCCGGGGCCGCATCACCCAGCGCAACCGAGCAGCCCGCCCGGCGGGGCCCCACACGGGCCCGCACCGGCCGCCCCGTCAGCCGTTGAAGCCCGTCAGCCGTTGAAGCCCGACTCCCCGGAGGGCAGGTCCAGGTCGGCCTTGTTGAGCTCCTCGATGTTCACATCCTTGAACGTGAGCACCCGCACCTGCTTGACGAACCGCGCCGGGCGGTACATGTCCCACACCCAGGCATCCGCCATCGACACTTCGAAGAACACCTCGCCCTGTACCGAGTGCACCTGCATCTCGTAGTCATTGGTGAGGTAGAAGCGCCGCTCGGTCTCGATCACATATTTGAACAGACCGACGACATCGCGGTACTCCCGGTAGAGCTTCAGCTCCATCTCGGTCTCGTACTTCTCGAGGTCCTCGGCGCTCATGGCATGTTCCCCTTCAGCCGTGCGTCCCCCTATTGTGCGTCAGTTCCACGGGCCCTAGACGATTTCTGCGGCCAGGACCTCGGGCGTGCTCGGGGGACCCTCGTCGAGCAGCGTCCGGAGCAGCCCGGCGAGTCTGGTCGGATACACCGTCTCACGCGTCGCGGACAGTTCCTCCGATGTCCACCATCGCAGGCCCCGTACGCTGCGCCGTTCCAGGTCCGTGTGACCGCTCGTGTCGGTCCGTGTCCGTACGGTACGGCCGAGGTAGTACCACTCGTTCTGCTCCCAGCGCCGGCCGTCGAACGGGAAGGAGCAGCTGCGCCGCCACAGCAGCGGCCCGAGCCGTACCTCGCCGATCCCGGTCTCCTCGGCCAGCTCCCGGCATGCCGCCTGCTCCAGGCTCTCGCCCTCCTCGACCCCGCCGCCCGGTGTGAACCACCAGGTGGAGGCGGGGTCGGCGGGTTCGAAGCCGTGCAGCAGCAGAATCCTGTCGTCGGGGTCGAGCAGGACGACGCGGGCGACCGTGCGCTCCATGGTGTCGGGCCTCCGTCCCTTGCTGTCGAGTCTCCGCCCGTCAGACGCCCGCCGGAACCTGTCGCCGCCCCAGACGGCGGGCGAGGGGCCCGTAGGCCGCTCCGCCGAGGATCAGCACGGCGCCGGACACCACCGCGGTGACCAGCAGCGTCATGGGCCCGGGCTGCGAGACCCCGCCGGGCAGCTTCGCGAAGCCCTGCGGCCGGGCGAGCATCCCGAAGCCCTCCGACGGCCACACGGTGCCGTCCACCCGGGCGTCCACCGCGCTCCGCGGCACCGATCCGTGCTCCGCGTCGGCCAGGTGCTCGCGCGAGTCCACGGAGGCGTGCCGGTTGTCGCCCAGCAGGAACAGCTTCCCCCGGGGCACGGAGGCCTGGAACTTCTCGTAGGAGGCGTCCTTGCCGGAGAGGTAGGCCTCGTCGACGGGCTCGCCGTTCACGGTCAGCCGGCCCTGCGCGTCGCAGCAGCCGACCTTGTCGCCGCCGATCCCGACCACGCGCTTGACCATGGGCATGTCGCCCCACACCGCGTCCTGGAAGACGACCACGTCGCCGCGCCGCACCTCGCCGCCGTCGACGCGCTGGGCGAGCACCCGGGCTCCGGGGGCCACGGTCGGTGCCATGGAGTCGGTCGGCACGGTGTACGGCTTGTAGAGCACCGCGCCCCACGCGAAACCGCCGAGGAAGAGCACACAGCCGACGGCCACGGCCAGTCCGGACAGCACACTGCCCAGCCGGCCGCGGCCGTCATCCGTACGTGGTGCCTCGCTCATCCCAGCTCCTCGCCTCGAAGATCTGGGACCGCACCCTACCCGGCGGTATCGGCGCCGTCAGCCGCCCCGCGTCGCCTCCCTCGATCCCGGCCGTCCCCGCCCGGCCACCACCCCACCGGGCGTGATCAGGGAATTTCCGGGATCGACCGGAGCGTTCCGGTGCCGCTCGGGAACGGCGCTCGGCGCCCCGGCCGGATCGCGGACGTGGCCCGGAGGGCCGGCCGGGGGCGGGGAGAGGTCAGAACCGCTCCAGCGGCTTGTCCACCATGCCCTTGGCGATCAGACGCCGGCGGCGCCACAGCACCAGCGGCACCGCGCCGGCCAGCCCGAGGACCGCGGGCGCCGCGGCGCCCGCGGCGTTCAGCCCGGGCCGGTCGAAGGTGTCCGGCACCGGCAGCGTGCTCCAGCGGCTGATCGGCCAGGCCACCACGATCGCGCGCCCGACGACGTCGCTGTTCGCGACCGTGCCGTTGCCCGGCAGGTTCTGGTGGTAGCGCGAGTCGAGGGAGTTCTGACGGTGGTCCCCCATGACCCAGATACGGCCCTCGGGCACCTTGATCGGACCGAACGGCTTGTCGCCGCAGGGCGTGTTCCCCGGGTAGAGGTACGGCTCGTCGAGCTTCTTGCCGTTGACCTTGACCGGCTGGTTCCCGCCCTTGCACTCGACGGTGTCCCCGCCGACCGCGATCACCCGCTTGATCAGGTCCTTCTCCTCGGCGGACGGCATGAGGCCGATGAAGCTGAGGAAGGCCTGGATGCCCTCGGCGACGGGCCCGGAGTCCGTCTCCGGCATCTCGCCGAGCCACTTGCCGCCCGGGTCGTGGAAGACGACGACCTCGCCGCGCTCCGGCTTCGAGCCGAACCACGGGGTGAGCTTGTCCACCAGCACCCGGTCGCCCCGCTGCAGCGTGTCCTGCATCGAGTCCGAGGGAATCGAGAAGGCCTGCACCAGGAACGTCTTGATCAGGAGGGCGAGCAGCAGGGCGATCCCGATCAGGATGGGCAGCTCCTTCCAGAAGGAGCGCTGCTTCTGCTGCTGCTTCACACGGCTGCCGCCCTCCTCCCCCTCCGCTCCGGGCCGCTCGGGGGCCTCCTCAGGCCGCTCCTCCGGGCGTTCTTCGGGCCCCTCGTGACCGGATCGTGCGCCGACCGCCAAATCCCCCACATCCACTCCTCACTCCACGCTGCCGCCTGTCCCGTACGCGGTGCAGGCCCACCACTCCCATAACGAGCGGGAGTTCCGCAGGGGTCGGGAGTTGGATCGTTCCTTGCATTCCGGGGGACTCACCAGGCCTTTCGGCCCCGGTCCCGTAGGACACCCTAGGCGGTGGAGCACCCGCCGCCGTCGTCGCGCCACGCGCTTCGGGCACGGAGGCGTACGTCTCCGGTTCCTCGAGACGCCGCATATGGCCGAACGGCCAGGCGATGACCACGGCCCGGCCGACCACGAGGTCCTCGGCGACCGTGCCGCTGCCGGGCTCGTCCAGGTGGAAGCGGGAGTCGGCGGAGTTCGCCCGGTGGTCCCCCATGACGAAGATGCGGCCGGGCGGGACCGTGACCGAGAACTTCATGTCCGAGGGGCTGTTCCCGGGGTTGATGTAGGGCTCGTCGAGCGGCTTGCCGTTGACCATGACCTTGCCGTCCTTGCCGCAGCACTTGACGGTGTCCCCGCCGACCGCGACGACGCGCTTGATGAGGTCCTGCTCGTCCTCCGACGGCAGCAGCCCGATGAACGTCAGCAGGTCCTTGCCCTGCTTGACCACCACCGGGTCGTCGCTGATGGGGGTCTTCTCCTTCTCCAGCCAGCCGCCCGGGTCCTTGAACACCACGACGTCCCCGCGCTGCGGCTTCGAGCCGAACCACGGGGTGAGCTTGTCCACCAGGACCCGGTCGCTGATCCGGATCGTCTGCTCCATCGAGCCCGAGGGGATGACGAACGCCTGGACCAGGAAGGTCTTGAGCACCAGCGCGATGGCCAGGGCCACTCCTATGAGGAGCGGCACCTCCTTGGTCGCGGAGAGCCGGCGCCTGCGCTTGACCCGCAGCGCCGCCTTGCGACGCTCGGCCCGGCCGGGTGTCACCCGTCCGGTGGTGGGGCGTTCACCCGTCGGCAGACGGGTGTCCATGCGGTGCTGGCCCGTCCGCGGCCGCCCGCGGCTACCCATGGGTGCCGGCCGTCCCGTGCGCGGCGGGATCCGGTACCCGGTCGAAGGCGTCCGGCCTCTCCAGGGAGGCCCAGTGGCCGCGGGGCCAGCCGATCCAGTCCGCTCTGCCGATCACGCGGTCGACCGGAACCACACCGCCGCCGGGCTCGCCGAGGTGGTCGCGGGAGTCACGGGAGGCGCTGCGGTGATCCCCCATCATCCACAGCCGCCCGTCGGGCACCACGATGTCGAAGGGCACCTGTGAGGGGGAGTCCCCCGGATACAGGTAGTCCTCGTCCACGGCCTGGCCGTTCACTGTGATCCTCCCCCGCCGGTCGCAGCAGATGACCCGGTCTCCCCCGACCCCGACCACGCGCTTGACGTAGTCGGTCTCGGCCGGCTGAGCCAGGCCCACCGCAGCGGCACCCTTCCGCAGCAGTGCGGTCACCGGATTCCCGGGCGGTCCCCCCTGGACGAACGATCCGGTGCCGTCGAAGACCACAACGTCCCCGCGCTGCGGATCGTCCCCGAAACGGTATGCCAGCTTGTTCACCATCACCCGGTCCCCGACCCGCAGCGTGTTCTCCATCGAGCTGCTCGGGATCAGGAAGGGCTGGACGACATAGGCGCTGAGCAGCATCAGAACGGCAGTGCAGAGACACCCCGTCAGCGCCGCGCGCCGCACAGGGCTGCGCCGGGAGAGCCCGCTCCACCACTCCTGCCCCGGAATACGCAGGGAGCGCGACCTCCGTTCAGCCCCGTCAGGGGCTGAAGAGCGGTCGCGCTCCGCGAGTTGTGCGTCGGTGTCCATCGGGGCCAGAGCTTATCCGGCCCGGCCCGGACGGCCGAAAGGAGCTCAGCGCTCGCGCTTCTCCTTGATCTTCGCGGCCTTGCCGCGCAGCTCACGCAGGTAGTAGAGCTTGGCGCGGCGCACGTCACCGCGGGTGACGACCTCGATCTTCTCGACGATCGGGGTGTGCACCGGGAAGGTGCGCTCGACGCCGACGCTGAAGCTCACCTTGCGGACGGTGAAGGTCTCCCGGACACCGGCGCCCTGGCGGCGGATGACCACGCCCTTGAACTGCTGGACACGGGAGCGGTTGCCCTCGATGACGCGCACGTGGACGTTCACGGTGTCGCCGGGGCGGAAGGCCGGGACGTCGGTGCGCAGCGAGGCGGAGTCGACGCTGTCGAGAAGGTGCATGACCGTCTGCTTTCTTCGCTGATGCCACAGGTCATCAGCGGAATACGAGATGAGTTTCGGATGCCATCCGGGATGGCGCTGCGGCGGGCGGACGTCGTTCCCCCTGTGGCAGGGGCGCACGCCGGACACAGCAACGGCTCATTCTTCCACGGCCCCGGGCGCCCGCCAAAATCGGCCGTCCGGCCCCTCCGCCCAGCCGAGCTCGGCCAGGATGCGCCGGTCGTGCTTGTCGAGCGCGGCGGGGTCGCAGCGCTCGATCAGGTCGGGCCGGTTGCGGGTGGTCCGGCGGAACGCCTCGTCGCGCCGCCACCGGGCGATCCTGCCGTGGTGCCCGCTGACCAGCACCTCCGGGATGCCCCTGCCGCGCCACTCAGGAGGTTTGGTGTAGACCGGGCCCTCCAGGAGGTCGGCCATCGCGCCGGGGGCGAAGGAGTCGTCCGCGTGCGACGCGGCGTTGCCGAGGACACCGGGCAGCAGCCGGGCGACCGCCTCGGTGATCACCAGCACGGCCGCCTCGCCGCCGGCGAGCACGTAGTCCCCGATGGACACCTCGTGGACCTCGAGCTTCTCGCCGTACTCCTCGATCACCCGCCGGTCGATGCCCTCGTAGCGGGCCGGGGTGAACACCAGCCAGGGCCGCTCGGAGAGCTCGACGGCCAGCTCCTGGGTGAACGGGCGGCCGCTGGGGGTCGGGACGACGAGCACCGGCGCTCCGGTCCCGGCCTCCCCGGACTCGATGACCGCGTCCAGCGCCTCGCCCCAGGGGTCGGGCTTCATGACCATGCCGGGGCCGCCGCCGTACGGGGTGTCGTCGACGGTGTTGTGCCGGTCGTGCGTCCACTCCCGCAGGTCGTGGACCCGGACGTCCAGCTGTCCGCGGGCGCGCGCCTTGCCGACGAGCGAGACGTTCAGCGGCTCCAGGTACTCGGGGAAGATGGTGACGACGTCGATGCGCATCAGCCGCCGTCCTCCGTCTTCCGCTGCTCCTCCGCCCGGCCGGGGCCGTCGGCCTGCTCGGAGCGGCCGCTCGCCACCTCGGCCTCGGCGCCGTCGATCAGCCCCGGCGGCGGGTCGATGACCGCCCGCTGCTCCTCCAGGTCGATCTCGGGGACGATCTCGGCGACGAACGGCACCATCACCTCGCTGCCGTCCGGGCGCCGCACGATCAGCAGGTCCTGGTGGGGCAGATGGGAGATCTCGGCGATCCGGCCGACCTCGGTCCCGTCGACGGTAACCACGTCGAGGTCCATCAGCTGGTGGTCGTAGTACTCCTCGGGGTCCTCGGGGACCTCCTCGGGGTCGATCTCCGCGATGAGCAGGGTGTTCCGCAGCGCCTCGGCGGCGGTCCGGTCGGCCACGCCCGCGAAGCGCAGCAGCAGCCGTCCGCTGTGCACCCGGCCCGTCTCGATGGTCAGCGGTCCGACCGAGGCCGGGTCCGTGGCCAGGACCGCGCCGGGACCCAGCCGCAGCTCCGGCTCGTCCGTGCGCACCTCGACGGTGACCTCGCCCTTGATGCCGTGGGCCCGGCCGATTCGCGCGACTACCAGCTGCACTGTCGGTTCACTCCTCTTCGCGGCTCGACCGCCGCCCCTCCCGAGGGGTTTCCTCGCGTCGAGGTTCTGCATGAATGGTTGCGGTTGACGGGCTGCCTGCAGGGTTGCAGTCGACAAAGGCCGGGGACGGTCCACTGGACCCTCCCCGGCCCGTGCCGGTGTTCAACCGCCTGTCAGTGGACCTGGTCCACGTCGACGAGGTCGACGCGGATACCACGGCCGCCGATGGCGCCCACGACGGTGCGCAGGGCACGCGCGGTGCGGCCGTTACGGCCGATCACCTTGCCGAGGTCGTCCGGGTGCACCCGGACCTCCAGCACGCGTCCGCGACGCAGGGTGCGCGAAGCGACCTGCACCTCGTCGGGGTTGTCGACGATGCCCTTCACCAGGTGCTCGAGGGCCTCCTCGAGCATCCTCAGGCCTCGGTCGACTCGGTGGACTCAGCAGCCGGGGCCGCCTCGTCCGACTTCTTCTCGGCCTTCTTCGCCTTGGGGGTGATGGCCTCACCCTTCGGCTCCTCGCCGGAGTCCTTCACAGCGGCCTCGAAGAGGGCGCGCTTGTCGGCCTTCGGCTCGGCGACCTTCATCGGCGGCGGGGCGGGCAGACCCTTGTACTTCTGCCAGTCGCCGGTGACCTTGAGGATGGCGAGAACCGGCTCGGTCGGCTGCGCGCCGACACCCAGCCAGTACTGGGCACGCTCGGAGTCGACCTCGATGCGCGAGGGGTTCTGCACCGGGTGGTACAGACCGATCTCCTCGATGGCCCGGCCGTCACGGCGGGTACGGGAGTCGGCGACGACGATGCGGTAGTGCGGCGACCGGATCTTGCCCAGGCGCTTCAGCTTGATCTTGACTGCCACGGGAGTGGTGTCTCCTGCTCTATGACGTGTTTGAACGCACGGCTGCCACGTGGGGTTGTGGGATCCGAGTGCTCGATGGACGCGTCAGCCGAGGGAGAGAGGGGTCCGGACCGGCTGCCGAGTACTCAGCGGTCCATTCTGCCACACCACGGCGGCGTCACCGTACGGCCCCCGGGCGCCCTGGACGGGAGCCCGGCGGACCGTGCGGCGACGCCGCCGGGATCAGGCCGCCGCTGCCGCTTCGGGGATCCGGAACGGCTTGCCGCACCCGCCGCAGACGATCGGCGCCTGCGCCAGCACGGACGGAACGACCCGGACATTGCGCCCGCAGTCGCACACGGCCTTGACCCGCACCCCGCCCCCGGAGGAGCCGTGCCGTGCGGCGGGCCCGCGGAAGCTCCGGGCGGAGTCGGTCGCCGTGGCGGCGGTGTGCGCCTTGAGGGCACGCTGCAGCCGCTCGATGGTCGGGCGGTAGCGCTTGCGCGCATCGGGACTGAGAACGACCAGCGAGAAGCCGCTGCTGGGGTGCGGCTCCTCGGAGTGGTCCAGCCCCATCTCCTCGGCGATCGCGAGGAATCTCCGGTTGTGGTAGCGGCCGGCCCGCGACGTGTCGCGGATCCCGCGGGCCGCGGCGAGACCATGGACGGCTTCATGGAGAAGCCGTTCGAAGGAGAGCTCGGCGCCGCAGGCGGACGAGGACTCTCCGATCAGTGATTCGGGCGCGGCGAGATCCGGCAGCTCGGGGTGGTGCCGTTGAATGTCGGCCCACGCCTGCGCCAGTTCCGCGGCGAGGACAGGTGGTGTCGTGCTCACGTCGTGAACAACGAGCCGGAGTGCCCCGGTGTTCCGATTCCGGGGCAACCCAAATAATTTGCACGTACCAGTCAGTTCACACTCATGCGTCGCGACGAGGGCGGGTGCGCCGATCCATGGAGGAGCTGCGCAGCTCCCACCAAGCCGGTACGTACCATCCCGTACGCCGTGAAGCGTAGGGAATCTCCTCACCCCGGGGCGCGGGGCCGTTCCGGGGCCGTCGCCCCTGGTCCGCGCGGTGTCCCCGGGTCCGGCGGACCCGGCGTGCGCTCAGTACGAGCGCGCGACGATCGCGAGCGTACCGGGGGCGTCGTCGGAGTCCGGCACCGACCCGTCCTCGGCGACCAGACAGCGCACCGTCACCGCCTGCTCGGCGAGCCGGGCCTCGCCCTCGGGGCCCAGGTCGGCCCACGGGATCCGCGCCCAGCCGCCGGCCGTCGCGGCCTCGGCCGCCTCGTCGCGGGTGCGCACGTCGGAGGTCCGGGCCTCGCGGCGCTCGCGGGACTGCCGGAGCAGCAGCGCCTGGTCCTCCTCCAGGACCTTCGGCAGCAGGGTGTCCAGCTCGTCGATCCGCACCGGCTCCTTGCCGCCGGGGCTGTGCTTGCCCAGGATGCGCCGGGCCAGCACGGCGGTGCCGCTCTCCAGGTCACGGGGCCCGACCTCGATCCGGACCGGGACGCCCTTGAGCTCCCAGTCGACGGCCCGGCGGCCGAACGGGGTGTCGGTGCGGTCGTCGACCTGAACCCGGATACCGGCGGCCTTCAGCCGGTCGTCGATCTCGCGGACCGCCGCGATCACCGCGTCGTCGCCCTTGATGGCCAGGACGACGGCCTGGACCGGCGCCAGGCGCGGCGGCACCCGCAGCCCGTCGTCGTCGCCGTGGGACATGATGAGGCCGCCGACCATCCGCGTCGAGGCGCCCCAGGAGGTCTGCCAGACCAGTTCCTGCCTGCCGTCCCGGGAGAGGTACTGGGTGCCGAACGCCTTGGCGAAGTTCTGTCCGAGCTCGTGGCTGGTGCCCATCTGCAGGGCCTTGCCGTCGCCCATCATGCCCTCGAGCGTGAGGGTGTTGATCGCTCCGGCGAAGCGCTCCTTGGGCGTCTTGCGGCCGAGCACCACGTCGATGCCGAGGACACCGGTCATGAAGTCCGCGTAGACGTCGCGGTGGATGTGGGCGGCGTAGTCCCGGGCGTCCTCGTAGGTGGCGTGGGCGGTGTGGCCCTCCTGCCAGAGGAATTCGGTGGTGCGGAGGAAGACGCGCGGGCGCATCTCCCAGCGGACCACGTTCGCCCACTGGTTGATCAGCAGCGGGAGGTCGCGGTAGCTCTGCACCCACTTCGAGAAGTACTCGTTGATGATCGTCTCGGAGGTGGGCCGGACCACGACCGGCTCGTCGAGCTCCTTGCCGCCGCCGTGGGTGACCACCGCCAGCTCCGGGGCGAAGCCCTCGACGTGCTCCGCCTCGCGGGTCAGGTAGGACTGCGGGATGAAGAGCGGGAAGTACGCGTTGGCGGCCCCCGCCTCCTTGATCCGGGCGTCCAGCTCCTGCTGCATCCGCTCCCAGAGCCCGTACCCGTACGGCCGGATGACCATGGTGCCGCGCACCGGGC
The DNA here is from genome assembly GCF_040296705.1 of Streptomyces sp. NPDC002055. Taxonomy (NCBI): domain Bacteria; kingdom Bacillati; phylum Actinomycetota; class Actinomycetes; order Kitasatosporales; family Streptomycetaceae; genus Streptomyces; species Streptomyces sp. NPDC002055. Next base: position 40,175 of record NZ_JBEOXS010000031.1, on the reverse strand, counting down.
CGTTGTCGGCCAGTTCGGCCTTGTTGATCAGGTCCTGGTACCAGCGCGGGAAGTCGTCCGCCCGGGGAGTGAGCACGGGAGCCTTTGCCATGGCGGAGATGGTACGGCGGTGCCACCCTGAAAGCTGCATCGGCCGGGCGCGCAGGTGGCGACGGGGGCGCACAAAGGGGGCACGCAAGCATTGCGGCACGCCCTCTGGACGCGGGAAGGGATGCGGAGTTCCCTGGCATACGGGGGCAGCGGAGCAGCGCGGTCACGGGGGCGGGTCAACCAGCAGCGGAACGGCTCTCGGCGGATTGGGGCGCATCCATGACACCCACGCTCGTACGGCAGCACCACGCCCACCCGGCATCCCCGCCCCAACCGGACGGCACCGCGCGCGCCCGCGACTGGGCGGAGATCCAGGAGCGCATGCTGGTGCCGCTCTACGAAGCGGTCTACGAGCGGCTGGAGACCGGTCCCGGCACCCGGCTGCTGGGGCTGGGGTGCGGCTCGGGCCTCGCCCTGCTCATGGCGGCGGCGCGAGGGGCGCAGGTGGCCGGCACCGAGCGGGATCCGCGGCGGCTGGACCTGGCCCGGGAACGGCTGCTTCCGGCCTACGACGAGGGCGGGGCGGCGGCGGGCGCACCCCGGCTGGGCCGGGGGCCGGAGGACGTCGCGGCCCCGGGCGGACCGGCGTTCACCCTGGTGACGGCGTTCGACCCGCAGACGTACGCCGAGGGCGACCCGGTGCCGCTGCTCGCCGCGGCGGGCGCGGCGGCGGAGCGGGGCAGCCCGGTGGTGCTGGCCGGCTGGGGTCCCGCCGAACGGTGCGCCACCTCGGCGGTGCTGCGGGTGGCCTCCCGGCCGGCCGACGGCCCGCCCGACGGCGACGGCACGCCGGACGGCTGGCGCCCCGGCGGCCGCGACGACCTGGAGGACCTCGCGCACCGCGCGGGCCTGCGGCCCGACGGATCGGGGCGGGTGGCCTGCCCGTTCGGCTACGCCGGGATGGAGAACGCGCTGCGGGGCCTGATGTCGACCGGACTCTTCGACGCCGCGGTGGCGGCGACCGACCCGGAACAGGTCGAGAAGGAACTGACGGAGGCGCTGCACCCGCATCTGCGCGCCGACGGCACGGTCTGGATGCCGAACGTCTTCCGTTACCTCATCGCCCGGGTGTGAGGCCCCCCGCCCGGAGGCGGGGCCCCGCGGCCCGGGGCGTGGAGCCGGCGCACCGCCCGGAGGCGTGCCACCGGCGCCCCGAAGCCCGCGGCGTACGCGTCACTTGCCGTCCGGCGGCAGCATGTCGCGGAATTCCTTGGGGAGTTCGAAGGAGCCCGGCCCCTGGTCGGCGCCCGGGGCGCCGAACGCGCCGCCCGCGGACGCCGCCCGGCGCTCGGCCGCCGCCTGCTCCTCGGCCTTGCGCTTCATCGGGTTGCCGCTCTTGCGCTTGCCCTTGGCCTGCTTCTGCTGCTTCTTCTGCCGGCCGGGGCCGCCGCCCATGCCCGGGACCCCCGGCATGCCGGGCATGCCGCCGCCCTGCGCCATCCGCGACATCATCTTGCGCGCCTCGAAGAACCGCTCCACGAGGTTCTTCACCGCGCTGACGTCGACACCCGAGCCCTTGGCGATACGGGCGCGGCGGGAGCCGTTGATGATGCTCGCGTCGTGCCGCTCGGCGGGCGTCATCGACTTGATGATCGCGGCGGTGCGGTCCACGTCCCGCTCGTCGAGGTTGTTGATCTGGTCCTTCATCTGCCCCATGCCCGGGAGCATGCCGAGCAGCTTGGAGATGGAACCCATCTTCCGGACCTGTTCCATCTGGGCCAGGAAGTCGTCGAGGGTGAACTCCTTGGGGCCCTTCGCCAGCTTCTGGGCCATCTTCTCGGCCTCTTGCTGGCTGAAGGTCTGCTCGGCCTTCTCGATCAGGCTGAGCATGTCGCCCATGCCCAGGATGCGGGACGCCATGCGGTCCGGGTGGAACGCGTCGAACTCGTCCAGCTTCTCGCCGTTGGAGGCGAACATGATCTGGCGGCCGGTGACGTGCGCGATCGAGAGCGCGGCACCGCCGCGGGCGTCGCCGTCGAGCTTGGAGAGGACCACGCCGTCGAAGCCGACGCCGTCCCGGAAGGCCTCGGCGGTGTTGACCGCGTCCTGACCGATCATGGCGTCGACCACGAACAGGACCTCGTCCGGGCTGACCGCGTCGCGGATGTCCGCGGCCTGCTGCATCAGCTCCTGGTCGATGCCGAGGCGGCCGGCGGTGTCGACGATGACCACGTCGTGCTGCTTGCCGCGGGCGAACTCGATCGAGTCCTTCGCGACCTGCACCGGGTCGCCCACGCCGTTGCCCGGCTGCGGGGCGTAGACCGCGACGCCGGCGCGGTCGGCCACCACGGCGAGCTGGTTGACGGCGTTGGGGCGCTGGAGGTCGCAGGCGACGAGCAGCGGGGTGTGCCCCTGGCCCTTGAGCCACTGGCCGAGCTTGCCGGCGAGGGTGGTCTTACCGGCGCCCTGGAGACCGGCGAGCATGATCACGGTGGGCGGGTTCTTGGCGAACCGCAGACGGCGGGTCTCGCCGCCGAGGATGCCGATCAGCTCCTCGTTGACGATCTTGATGACCTGCTGCGCGGGGTTCAGCGCCTGGGAGACCTCGGCCCCGAGCGCGCGCTCCTTGACCTGCTTGATGAAGGCCCGGACGACCGGCAGCGCGACATCCGCCTCGAGGAGCGCGATGCGGATCTCGCGCGCCGTGGCGTCGATGTCCGCTTCGGACAGGCGGCCCTTGCCCCGGAGGTTCTTGAACGTCGCTGCGAGGCGGTCGGAAAGAGTGTCGAACACGGCGGTCGCGAATCCTCGGATCGGGGGCGGTCTCGGACCTCCCCGGTGGAGCGGGGAAGAGTGCCCCCCAGCGTATCCGTCCGGCCCGGGTACGGTCTGCCCCGCACCCGAGCGGTCCTGCGCCGGCGGGTCAGCGCAGCGCCTCCTCGACGGTCCGCGCCACCTTCCCGGCCTGCGTACCGTCCAGCGGAGAGCCCGCGGCGTCCGTGACATAGAACGCATCCACGGCGTTCGCGCCGAGCGTGCTGACGTGGGCGCTGCGCACCCGGACGCCGGCCCCGTCCAGGGCCCGGCCGATGCGGTGCAGCAGCCCGGGGACGTCCCTGGCGCGCACCTCGATGACGGTGGCGCGGCGGGAGCCCTCCGGGGCGACGGTCACCCGCGGCGGCGGGGCCGGCACACCGCGGCGGCGCGGATGGGCCGCCTCGCGCTCCGCGAGCCGGCCCGGGATGTCGAGCGATCCGTCCAGGGCCCGGAGCAGATCGCTGCGCAGCCGGGCGGCCTGCGGCAGCGAGCCGTACTCGGCGGCCACCCGCCAGGTGAGCAGCAGCACACCGCCGGTCCGGTCGCCCGCGTCCGTGGTCCCGGGCGCCGCGCCCGCCGTCCCGTGCCCGGCGACCCCGTCCGGCAGATCGACGGCGCGCAGGTCCGCGGCGCGCACGGTGAGCCGGTGCATGGCCAGCACCCCGGCCACCGCGGGCAGCACACCGGGCCGGTCGGGAACGGCGATGAGCAGTTCGACGCCGACCGGCTCGGGGCCGCGGTCGTCCGTGCCGGTCCGCGGCCGCTCCGCGTCCGGCGCGGTGCGCTCCTCCCCCGGCGGCTGCGGCTCGGTCCGGGTGTGCAGCGCCAGCACCGGGCCGCCGGTGCGCCAGGACTCCAGCGCGAGCCGCTCCTGTTCCGCGGTGGGCTCCTCGGGGCCGGTCAGGTCCTCCACCGGCTCGCCGGCGAGCACCGCGGCGACCCGCTGGACCAGGTCGGTGACGAGCGAGCCGCGCCAGCCGCTCCACGCCGCGGGACCGGTGGCCAGGGCGTCGGCCTCGGTGAGCGCGTGCAGCAGTTCGAGGGTGCTGCCGCTGCCCACCGCGTCGGCCACGGACCGGACGGTCTCGGGGTCATCCAGGTCGCGCCGGGTGGCGGTCTCCACCAGCAGCAGGTGGTGGCGAACGAGCGTGGCAAGCACGGCCGCGTCGGCGCGGTCGAAGCCGAGCCGGCCGGCCACGTCCCGGGCAATGACCTCGCCCGCGACGGAGTGGTCACCGGGCCAGCCCTTGCCGAAGTCGTGCAGCAGCGCGGCCATGAGGAGCAGGTCGGGACGGCCGACGCGGCGGGTCATGCCGGAGGCGCGGACGGCGGTCTCCACCAGGTGCCGGTCGACGGTCCAGCGGTGGACGGGGTTGCGCTGCGGACGGCACCGGACCCGCTCCCAGTCCGGCAGCAGCCGGGTGATCAGGCCTTCGGCCTCCAGCGCCTCCCAGACGGCCACCGTGGAGACCCCGGCCCCCAGCAGGGTGACGAGCTGTTCGCGGGCCTCGGCGGGCCAGGGCTCGGGCAGCGGGCGTACGGCCGCCGCCAGGCGCCGTACGGCGTGCCGGGAGAGCGGCAGTCCCGCCTGGGCCGCGGCGGCGGCCGCGCGCAGGGGGAGCACGGGGTCCCGCTCGGGGCGCGCGGTACGGGCGAGCACCACCTCGCCGTCCTGCTCCACGACGCCCTCGGCGAGCGGGGTGCGCTCGCCGTACTCCCCGGGCGTGCGGCTGCCGGAACGCGCCCCGCGGCCGCCCAGCAGCCCCCGGAACCGGGGCCTGGCGGCGCGCGACCGGAGCACCCGGCCCACCTCGCGCCAGGTCACGTCCCCCGCGTACGACACGGTGCGCGCCGCCTCGTAGACCTGCCGCAGCAGGGCGTCGCCGTCCAGCAGGCCGAGATCGGCGGCGACCTGGTCCTGTTCCTGCAGGGCCAGCCGGTCGGTGGCCCGTCCGGTGGCCAGATGCAGGGCGTCCCGGGTGTCCAGCAGCCGCCGGCGGGCCTCCTCCAGGCCCTCCCGCGGGGCGTCGGCCAGCCAGGACGCGGCAACGGCCCGCAGGGCGGTCAGGTCGCGCAGCCCGCCACGGGCCTCCTTGAGGTCCGGCTCCAGCAGGAACTGCAGTTCGCCCTGGCGATGGGCGCGTTCCCGGGTCAGTTCGTGCAGCTCGGGCAGCCGCCGCGGCGCCTGGTTGCGCCAGTCGGCGAGCACCGCCGTGCGCAGCCCGGCGGTGAGCCCGGCGTCGCCCGCGACGTGCCGCGCGTCCAGCAGTCCGAGCTGCACTTTCAGGTCCTCGCCCGCAGTACTGCGGGCCTCGGCCGGGGTGCGGACGGAGTGGTCGAGGGCGAGCCCGAGGTCCCAGACCGGGTACCAGATCCGGTCCGCGAGCGCCGCCACGGCTGCGGCGTCCGCGGTCCCGTCGTGCAGGAGCAGCAGGTCGAGGTCGCTGCGCGGCGACAGCTCGCCGCGGCCGTAGCCGCCGACGGCCACCAGCGACACCCCCCGCGGCCGGTCGGCGTCGATCGCCCCGTTCAGCAGCGCGGCCAGCCACTCGTCGGTGAGCGCGGCCAGCCCGGAACGGCGCGGCGGCCCGGACCGCGCCCCCTCCTGGAGGAGGCGCAGCCGGGCCGCCGCATATCCGCCGGGCCCCGAGCCGGCCGGTTCCATCCGTTCTCCGATGCTCTCCGCTGTCACTCGGGCTCCCTGCCGTGGGTCGTGGGTCGTCCGCTCAGGGGCCCTTGCCCTCAGAGCGCGGCCTCAGAGCGCGTCCGGGCCGCGCTCGCCGGTCCGGACCCGGACCGCCGACTCGACCGGGACGCTCCACACCTTGCCGTCGCCGATCTTGCCTGTGCGGGCGGCCTTCACGACGAGCTCGATCAGCTCCTCCGCGTCGGCGTCCTCGACCAGCACCTCGATGCGGATCTTGGGCACCAGGTCGACGGTGTACTCCGCGCCCCGGTACACCTCCGTGTGCCCGCGCTGGCGCCCGTAACCACTGGCCTCGGTGACGGTCAGACCGTGGACGCCGAAGGACTGCAGCGCCTCCTTGATCTCGTCGAGCCGGTGCGGCTTCACGACTGCGGTGATGAGCTTCATGCGTCCACCTTCTTGTTCTTCCGGGCCTTCTCCGCCTGGTGCTGCTCGGTTGCCGGGGCGCTCTCCCTGCCGAGGGCGGGGACCGTACTACGGCCCACCGGCGAGCCCCCGACCGCGCTGAAGTCGTAGGCGGTCTCGGCGTGGAAGGCCTGGTCGACACCGGAGGTCTCGTCGTCCTCGCTCGCCCGGAAGCCGATGGTGGCGTCGACGAACTTCGCGAGGAGCCAGGACACCACGAAGGAGAACGCCATCACCGAGAAGGCGCCGACCGCCTGCTTGCCGAGCTGGGTCAGGCCGCCGACCCCGTCGGTGGCCAGCAGGCCCACCAGCAGCGTGCCGAGGACACCGCCGACGAGGTGGACGCCGACGACGTCGAGGGAGTCGTCGAAGCCCAGCTTGTACTTGAGGCTCACGGCCCAGGAGCAGACCGCGCCAGCGACCAGGCCGATGGCGATGGCGCCGAAGGCGTTCACCGCGGCACCGGCGGGGGTGATCGCGACGAGGCCCGCGACGGCGCCGGAGGCGGCGCCCAGCGTGGTGAACGCGCCGTGCCGGATCCGCTCGTAGACCAGCCAGCCGAGCATGGCGGCTCCGGTCGCGACCTGCGTGTTCAGCGCCATGTTGGCGGCGGTTCCGTCGGCGGCGAGGGCCGAGCCGGCGTTGAAGCCGAACCAGCCGAACCACAGCAGTCCGGCGCCCAGCATCACCAGCGGGAGGCTGTGCGGCCGCATCGGCTCCTTCTTGAAGCCGATGCGCTTGCCGACGACGAGCACCGCGGCCAGCGCGCCGATACCGGCGTTGATGTGCACCGCCGTACCGCCGGCGAAGTCGATCACTTCGAGCTTGAACAGCCAGCCGTCGGCCTGCCACACCCAGTGCGCGACCGGGAAGTAGACGATGCTGACCCAGAGGGTGATGAACAGCGCCCAGGCGCTGAACTTCACCCGGTCCGCGAGCGCGCCGCTCATCAGCGCCGGGGTGATGATCGCGAACATCAGCTGGAACAGCGCGAAGGCGAAGACCGGAATGCCTTCCTTGCCGTCGGTCAGCGTCTCGGGGCTGATGCCCTTCAGGCCGATGTGATCGAGATTGCCGATCAGGCCCATGCCGGTGTCATCGCCGAAGGCCAGCGTGTAGCCGAACAGCACCCACAGCACGCTGACGATGCCGAGGGAGATGAAGGACATCATGAGCATGTTGAGGGCACTCTTCACCCGCACCATGCCGCCGTAGAAGAAGGCCAGTCCCGGTGTCATCAGCATGACGAGCGCGGCACTGATCAATACGAATGCGGTATCTGCACCATTCAATGTCGACGTCTCCTCGTAGCGACGGCCCGTGCGGGCAAGGAACTGCTGTGGGCCGGTTTTCGCCACGAGATTGACTCAGGCCGGTTTCCGTCGATGCCGCACGGTGTTTCGCCGCAGTGACGAAGAGCGGCGGGATGTTACGCACGGATGAACTGCGCGCGTGCTCCGCGTCACCCGGTTACGCTCCCGCCGATCACGCGGACCGGCCGCGGCCGCCATCCGGATGACCTGGCATGAGGGGAGCCGAGTCGGGCTTCACGGGATGGCCGCCGCGGCCGGGGTCGATGGGCCGCGTACGTCGGTGACCAGGGGTTTTCCGAAGGGAACGGCTGGGGCGCCTCGCCTCAGACCGCCTGGGCGACCTCCGGGGTGTCGGGCAGGTGCGTGGCGAGCTCCTCGGTGAGCCGGATGACCTCGGCCACCCCGGAGAAGTCCCGCGCGGCACTGTCCACGGTCTTGCGCAACCGGGTGTTCACCCGCTCCGAGCGGACCTTCCGGGCGATGTCGAGGGCCTTTCCCGCCTGATCGGCGGAGTGCTCGGGCTCCTTCTTGAGCAGGTGGACGGTGGCCATCCCGATCAGATTCAGGGCGTAGGACCGCCGGTGCTCCAGGTCCTCGCGGAAGAGCTCCACGGCCTTGCGCATCACCGGCTCGGCGAGCGAGGCGTAGGTCGGGCTGCGGCCCGCCACATACGCCAGGTCGCGGTAGGAGTGGGCGTTCTCCCCGTTGAGCTCGGCCTCGGAGAAGAAGCGGATCCAGTCCGGGTCGCCGTCCTTCGGCGAGGCGTCCTCGAAGGCGTCCTCGGCCATCCGGACGGCGCGGTGGCACTTGTTGGGCTGGCCCATGTTGGCGTACGCCCGGGCCTCCATCGCATACAGCATCGCCTGGGTCCGCGCGGTGGAGCAGTCCCGGCTGCCGTACTGGGCGAGATGGATCAGCTCCAGGGCGTCGTCCGGCCGCCCGAGGTGGATCATCTGCCGGCCCATGTTGGACAGGATGTACGAGCCGAGCGGCTTGTCCCCGGCCTCCTTCGCGGCGTGCAGCGCCAGGACGAAGTACTTCTGGGCGGTGGGCTGGAGCCCGATGTCGTAGCTCATCCACCCGGCCAGCTCGGCGAGCTCCGCCGCGATCTTGAACAGCCGCTGCGACACCGCCGACGGATGCGGCTCCTGCAACAGGTCGGTGACCTCGTGCAACTGGCCGACAACCGCCTTGCGGCGCAGCCCGCCACCGCACTGGGCGTCCCACTGCCGGAACATCACGGTGGTGGACTCCAACAGATCCAGCTCCGGCCCGGACAGCCGGGCCGACCGCCGGGGGCCGCCCTGCGCGGGCACCGCGGGCCCGTCCGGCAGGCCGGAGGCCGGGGCGGGGACCAGCCAGCGCTGCAGCGGTTCGACGAGGGCCGGGCCGGCGGCGAGCGCCAGCGACGTCCCGAGGAAGCCGCGCCGCGCCAGCATGAGGTCGCTGCGCGAGAAGTCACTGAGCAGCTCGACGGTCTGCGGGCCCGCCCAGGGGAGGTCGACCCCGGACACCGACGGCGACTGGTGCGCGGTACGCAGGCCGAGGTCCTCGATCGCCACGACGCAGCCGAACCGCTCCGAGAACAGCTCCGAGAGGATCCGCGGGATCGGCTCGCGCGGCTGCTCGCCGTCGAGCCAGCGGCGCACCCGGGAGGTGTCGGTGCTGATGTGGTGGGCGCCCATCTGGCGGGCGCGGCGGTTCACTTGGCGCGCCAGCTCGCCCTTCGACCAGCCGCTGCGCACGAACCAGGAACCCAGCTGATCGTTGGGGCGCTTGTCGGCGCTCGTGCCGCCACCGCCGCTGCCGCCCACTGGAATACGCCCCCATCCCGGAACAGCCGTTCCGTCGCGACCGCCTCCGGGGTGCCGCCCGCTGCGGCTTCCTGATCCCGGGAAGTGCCCCTCCGGCCGCATGAGCAGACAGGCTGTCATGGCTCCGGCACACCCAACAGAGGGCGCTCTCCTGGCGGTTCGTGCACCGAAAGTAATCCTACGATCACTGCTCCCGCGAGGCGGTTCGCGGAAACGCCACCATTCGCCACCCCTTGGAATGAACTCCGCTGCGGCTCTTCACGCTTCACTTGACACCGGACGATCAGCGAACGGTGGAGCGGTGCGCGCAGGGGCGCATGCGCCGCCGTGCACCACCCGGCGTGCCGCACCACGCCGCCCGCCGCATGGGGCGGAACCGGAGTCACGACGGACGGTGATGGCGAGACTCCATGACGTAACCATCGGCGACTGCGACCCGTTGGAGGGAGCATGGGCTTCACGATCGGCGGCATCCTCGACATGCGGTCCGGCTCGCGGCGGCGCAGCCGCGCGTCCGAGTCCACGGCGGTGGCGGAGTACACCGGCCTGTGGGGGTGGGACGTCGCCCCCGGTGCCCGGGCCAAGCGGCCCGGTGACGGCGCTCCCGCCGAGTGTTCCTGCGGGGAGCCGGACTGCCACGCCCCCGGTGCCCATCCCCTGGTCTTCGCCCCCGAGGTGAAGGCCGGCGCCACGCTGGAGGAGGTGCTGGCCGCCTGGCGCGAGGTGCCGGGCGCCGCGGTGCTGCTGCCCGTGGGCCGGTCCTTCGACATCATCGAGGTGGCCGAACCGGTCGGCCGGCACGCCCTGGTGCGCCTGGAGCGGATGGGGCTCCCCGTCGGCCCCGTCGCCGTCACGCCGCACCGCCGCGCGCAGTTCTTCGTCGCCCCCGGGGCCGCGGCCGAGCTCCCCGCGCTGCTCTACCGGATGGGCTGGGACGACGCCGCGGAGCTGGATCTGCGCGGGTTCGGCACCGGCGGCCACATCACCGCTCCGCCGTCCGATCCGGCCGGGCTCGGCCCGGTGCGCTGGCTCCGCCCGCCGACGCTCGACACCGCGGGCCGCCCCCCGGAGGCGCGGATCCTGCTGGGCACCCTGGCGTACTGCTGCCACCGCTCGGCGTTCTACGCCTGAGCCGCGGCGCGCATCCGCGCACGGCTGCTGCCGCCGGCCGCCCACGGCTCGCCGCGGACACACGGCCCAAGGGTCCTCGGGGGACTCCGGCACCCAGCACGACGGGGCCCGTGGTCAGCCCACTCACGTGAGTAGGCTGACCACGGGCCCCGTCCGGTACTCCCTCAGTCGCCGATCAGCGCGTCGACGAAGGCCTCGGGCTCGAACGGCGCCAGGTCGTCCGGCCCCTCACCGAGCCCGATCAGCTTGACCGGCACGCCCAGCTCGCGCTGCACCGCGACCACGATGCCGCCCTTGGCGGTGCCGTCCAGCTTGGTCAGCACGATGCCGGTGATGTCCACGACCTCGGCGAAGACCCGCGCCTGCACCAGGCCGTTCTGCCCGGTCGTCGCGTCCAGCACGAGCAGCACCTCGTCCAGCGGACCGTGCTTCTCCACGACCCGCTTGACCTTGCCGAGCTCGTCCATCAGCCCGGACTTGGTGTGCAGCCGGCCGGCGGTGTCGATGAGGACGACGTCCGCGCTCTCGGCGATGCCCTCCTTGACCGCGTCGAAGGCGATCGACGCCGGGTCGCCGCCCTCCGGACCGCGGACCGTACGGGCTCCGACCCGCTCGCCCCAGGTCTGGAGCTGATCGGCGGCGGCGGCCCGGAAGGTGTCGGCCGCGCCGAGCACCACGCTGCGGCCGTCGGCGACGAGCACCCGGGCCAGCTTGCCGGTGGTGGTGGTCTTGCCGGTGCCGTTCACACCGACGACCATGACCACGCCCGGGACCTCTTCGCCGCCGTCGGTCCGGACCGAGCGGTCGGCCTCCGTGCCGATCAGCGCCAGCAGCTCCTCGCGCAGCAGAGCGCGCAGCTCCTCGGGCGTACGAGTGCCGAGCACCTTCACGCGCTCCCGCAGCCGCTCGACGAGCTCCTGTGTGGGGGCGACGCCGACATCGGCGGTGAGCAGGGTGTCCTCGATCTCCTCCCAGGTGTCCTCGTCCAGATGTTCCCGGGAGAGCAGGGTCAGCAGACCCTTGCCCAGGGTGGTCTGGGAGCGGGAGAGCCGGGCGCGCAGCCGGACGAGGCGGCCGGCCGTGGGCTCGGGGACCTCGACCGGCGGGACCGGCTCGGTGACGATCGGCGCTTGTGGACCGGGCGCCGTCGGGGCCTGCGCCTCGGGGAGGCCGACCTCCTCGATGGTGCGGCGCGGTTCGTCGCGCGGTGTCTCGGCCTCCTCGCCGACGTGCGGCTCGGCGGGCGGAGCGGTGATGGTCGGCGTGCTCGACGGCCCGGAGGGCGGCAGCTGCTTCTTCCGGCGGCTGCTGACCACGAGACCGCTGATCGCGCCGATCGCGACCAGGGCGATGACTACGGCAAGGATGACGATTTCCATAACGCACCCAGTATCAGTCACCCTGTGGGTTCTTCCATGTCTCCCCCCTCGGAGTTTTCCGCATGCCCCACACCTCCGACGGCACCGCCGGTGCCGCGAAAGGCGCCATAGAGACCCGCGGTATCGAGCCGGTCCCGGACAGCGAGCGGCACGGCCGGGTCAGGGAACTCTTTCCGACCTGGGTCGCCGCGAACATCAGCGTGCTGCTGCTCACGATGGGCGCGGGCCTGGTGGTCTTCAACGGGCTCAACCTCTGGCAGGTCCTGCTGGTGGGGGTCTGCGCGGCAGGCGTCTCGTACGGCCTGGTGGGGGCGCTGTCGGTGGCGGGCAAGTGGGGCGGCGCGCCCGGCCTGACACTGTCCCGCGCGACCTTCGGCGTCCGCGGAAACCTTTTCCCCGGCATGATCATCTGGATCGCCCGCTTCGGCTGGGAGACGATCAACGCCGTGACCGGGGCCTACGCGATTCTGACCGTGCTGGATCTGCTCTTCGGGATCAAGAGCAACTCCGTGCTGATCGTGGTCACGCTCTTCGCATTCGTCGGATGCACCTTCCTGGTCAGCGGGATGGGCCGCGCGGTGCTCCAGGTGTGCAACACCTGGTCGACCTATCTCTTCGGCGCCTTCAGCGTGCTGGTGCTGGGCTACCTGGTCACCAATACCGACTGGGACAGCGTCTTCTCCCGGCCCGCGGGCAGCACCGCCACGCTGATCGCCGGGATCGGCACCATCGCGGCCGGCGGCATCAGCTGGGTGCCGTCCGGACCGGACTTCGCCCGGTACCTGCCGCACCGCGCCTCGGGGCGGCGGATCGTGGCCGCGACGGCCTCCGGCGCCGGCCTCGTGGTGGTGCCGATGGTGCTGATGGGCGCGGTCATGGCGGTGAGCGTGCCGGATCTCGCCAAGGCCACCGACCCCGTCTCCTTCCTGGGCGACGTGCTGCCGATCTGGCTGGCCGTGCCATACCTGCTCACCGCGCTGGTGGGCATGCTGCTGATCAACAGCCTGTCGATGTACTCGGCCGGCTTCACCGCCCAGACCATGGGCGTGAAGCTGCCGCGGTCCCTGGCGGTCAGTGTGAACGCCGTCATCAGCCTGGTCGGCGGGCTGCTGCTGATGCTGGTGGCCAAGAGCTTCTTCGGCTCCTTCATCACCTTCCTGACCCTGCTGGCCGTCTCCTTCTCGGCCTGGATCGGCGTCTTCGCGGTGGACATGGCCCGTCGGCGGAAGCGGGCGGTCCGGTACGACGGGGACGGGCTGCTGGACACCGGCCGGACCAGCCGCTACTGGTACGCGGGCGGGTTCGCCTGGCAGGCGATGCTCGCCTGGGGCGTCGCGCTGGTCGCGGGGCTCTGCTTCACCAAGGTCGACTGGTACAGCGGCCCGCTGGCGACGACCTGGATCGGCGCCAACGGCCTGGGCTGGGCGGCGACCATCCTGATCGCCGCGGCGGCGTTCGCGGCGCTGCCGGAGCCCCGGGAGAACGTCCCGGCCGCGGAGCCCGCGGCGGCCGGCGCGGAGGGCACCCCGCAGCAGGTGCGCTGACCTGTTCAACTGACGGAACGTCAGCTAGCCTCCCCTTCGCCCACCGCTGGTGAACCGTTTCCCCGGTCCGCCCGCGCCCCGGCGAAGGGGAGGTCAGGCATGCCCGTCACAGTCCTCCGGTTCAACCTCGTCGACCCGGCCGCGACGCCGGAGTCCCTGTCGCACCGCTACCGGTCCGCGCTGGAGATGGCCGCCTACGCCGACGACCGCGGTGTGTCCACCGTGCAGACCGAGGAGCACCACGGCGCCGGGAACGGCTGGCTGCCGTCGCCCCTGGTCTTCGCCGGCGCCGTCCTCGGCGCCACCCGGCGGATCACCGTCACCGTCTCCGCGCTGATCGCGCCGCTGTACGACCCGCTGCGGCTGGCCGAGGACCTGGCCGTCCTGGACCTCGCGAGCGGCGGCCGGCTGGTGACCGTCGCCGGCCTGGGGTACCGCCCCGAGGAGTACGCCGCGCACGGCCGGGACTGGCAGCGGCGCGGGCGGCTCCAGGACGAGGCGCTGGAGACCCTGCTGAAGGCCTGGACGGGTGAGCCGTTCGACCACCGGGGCCGGACCGTACGGGTCATGCCGCGCCCGTTCACCCGGCCGCATCCGCCGCTGCTGGTGGGCGGCGGTTCACGGCCCGCCGCGCGCCGCGCCGCCCGGCTCGGGCTGCCCTTCTTCCCCAGCGCCCATCTGCCGGAGCTGGAGGCGTACTACCTGGCGCGATGCCGGGAGTACGGCACCGCGGGGTGGTGCACCATGCCGTCCGCCGGCACCTCCCTGCTGCATCTGTCCGAGGACCCGGACCGCGCCTGGGCGCTCTACGGCGAACATCTGCTGCACGAGGCGCGCACCTACGCCTCCTGGCAGACGGGCCCGGGTGCCCGGTCCGCGGTGCGGTCCCGCGCCGCCGACGTGGCGGAACTGCGCCGGGAGGGCGTGTACCGCATCGTCACCCCCGAGGAGTGCCTGGCGCCGTCGGGGCCGGCGGGCGGGGACACGCTGGTGCTGCATCCGCTGTGCGGCGGCCTGCCCGTGGACGAGGGATGGCGCAGCCTCCATCTGTTCGGCGAACAGGTACTGCCCCGGCTCAACGGGTGAGCCGGGGCAGTACCTGTCGTGAGGAGAGGGGCAGCGGGGTTTAGCCCATCTCCTCCAACGCCTTGCCCTTGGTCTCCGGCACCCACTTGAGGATGAAGGGGATCGAGAGCACGGCGAAGATCGTGTAGATCACATAGGCGCCGGACAGGTTCCAGTCCGAGAGGGACGGGAACGACACGGTGATCACCCAGTTGGCCACCCACTGAGCGGAGGCGGCGACACCGAGGGCCGCGGCGCGGATCCTGTTGGGGAACATCTCACCGAGCAGCACCCAGACGACCACACCCCACGAGAGGGCGAAGAAGAGCACGAAGGCGTGGGCGGCGACGAGGGCCACGGTGCCCTGCAGGTCGGGCATGGTGATGTCGGTGCCGGTGCCGGTCTTGAACGAGAAGGCCCAGGCGGCGAGGCCGAGCGAGACCGCCATACCGGCGGAGCCGATCAGCGCGAGCGGCTTGCGGCCGATCCGGTCGACGAAGATCATCGCGATCACGGTGCCGACGATGTTGATGATCGACGTCGTGAAGGAGTAGAGGAACGAGCTGCTCGGGTCGATGCCGACGGACTGCCACAGCGACGACGAGTAGTAGAAGATCACGTTGATGCCGACGAGCTGCTGGAAGACCGAGAGGCCGATACCGATCCAGACGATCGGCAGCAGGCCGAGACGGCCGCCGAGGAGGTCCTTGAAGGTGGACTTCTCCTCGCTGTGCATCGCGGTCTCGATCTCGTCGACGCGGACGTCGAGATCGACGTTCTTGCCCTCGACCTCGGCCAGGACCTTGCGGGCCGCGTCGTGGCGCCCGGCGGCGATCAGGAAGCGCGGCGACTCGGGGATCACGAAGGAGAGCAGCCCGTAGACGACCGCCGGGACGACCATCACGCCGAGCATCCACTGCCAGGCCTCGAGGCCGGCTATCTCACCGCGCTGGTCGCCGTCGGCCGAGTTGAGGATGGCCCAGTTCACCAGCTGGGAGACGGCGATGCCGATGACGATGGCGGCCTGCTGGAACGAGGCGAGCCGGCCGCGGTAGGCGGGCGGGGCGACCTCGGCGATGTAGGCCGGGCCGATGACGGACGCCATACCGATGGCGACGCCGCCCAGGACGCGCCACAGGGCGAGGTCCCAGAGGCCGGTCGGCACGGCCGAGCCCACGGCGCTCACGGTGAACAGGAGTGCCGCGATCTGCATGACGCGGATGCGGCCGATGCGGTCGGCGAGACGGCCCGCGGTGGCGGCACCGGCGGCACAGCCGATCAGCGCGGCCGCGATGACCTGGGCGAGCGTCGACGAGCCGACGTCGAAGCGGCCGCGGATGGCCTCGACAGCGCCGTTGATCACCGAACTGTCGTACCCGAAGAGGAACCCGCCCATGGCGGCTGCGGCCGTGATGAAGATGACGTGGCCGAGGTGCTCCGGTCGGGCCTTACGGCCTTCTGTCGCAGGTGGCTGCGCGGTGCTGGTCAACGTTTACTCCTGGAGCCCGGCCGCGTCGCCGGGTTTGGGGGGACTTCCAGTGGGGTGCAATCAGGCAGCCACCACTTGAAGGTAAAAGGAACGTTGCAGAGACTATTCCTTCAAGTTTCTAAGTCAATAGGTCGTGACCAAGATGTTTCCCCGACGCCCATCAGTGGTCGCGTTCAAGACTTGAAGGCCGGAGCAAAGACTTGAAAGTGAGAGCATGAGCACTCAGCGCAATCGCTGACTGATGACCTTCGAGACGCCGTCGCCCTGCATCGAGACCCCGTAGAGGGCGTCCGCGACCTCCATCGTGCGCTTCTGATGGGTGATCACAATCAGCTGGGAGCTCTCCTGGAGCTCCTCCATGATCCGGATCAGTCGCTGCAGATTGGTGTCGTCGAGGGCCGCCTCGACCTCGTCCATCACATAGAACGGGCTGGGCCGGGCCTTGAAGATCGATACCAGCATCGCCACCGCGGTGAGCGACCGCTCCCCGCCGGAGAGCAGCGAGAGCCGCTTCACCTTCTTGCCGGGCGGGCGGGCCTCGACGTCCACTCCGGTGGTGAGCATGTTGTCGGGGTCGGTGAGGATCAGCCGCCCGTCGCCGCCCGGGAACAGGCGGGAGAACACCCCCTCGAACTCGCGGGCGGTGTCCCGGAAGGCCTCGGTGAAGACCTGTTCCACCCGCTCGTCGACCTCCTTGACCACCTGCAGCAGGTCGGCCCGGGTCTTCTTCAGGTCCTCCAGCTGCTCGGTCAGGAACTTGTGCCGCTCCTCCAGCGCCGCGTACTCCTCCAGGGCCAGCGGGTTCACCTTGCCCAGCTGCTGGTACGCCCGCTCGGCGGCCTTGAGCCGCTTCTCCTGCTGCGCACGGACGAAGGGCACCGGCCGGTTGCGCGGGTGCTCCGGGTCCTCCGGCAGCTCCTCGCCCTCGGCCGGCGGCGAGGCGGGCACGAGCTGGTCCGGCCCGTACTCGGCGACCAGACCGGCCGGTTCGACACCGAGCTCCTCCAGCGCCTTCGTCTCCAGCTGCTCGACCCGCAGCCGCTTCTCCGCCCCCAGCACCTCGCCCCGGTGCACCGAGTCGGTCAGCTTGTCCAGCTCGCCCTTGACCTCGCGGCCCCGGTTGCGCTCGGCGGCCAGCTCGGTCTCGCGCGCCGCCTTGGCCTGCTCGGCGGCCGTCCGCTCCGCCTCCGCCCGGACCAGTGACACCTCGAGGTGCGCGAGCAGTTGGCGGGCCCCGTCCGCGACCGCGGCGGCGACCGCGGCCTCGTGACGGAGGCGGGCGCGCCGCTGCTCGGCGCGCGCCCGTGCCTCACGCTCGGCGCGCGCGCCCCGGTCGAGCGCGTCGGCCCGCCCCGCAAGCCCCTTGACGCGTTCCTCGTGGGTACGGGCCTGGAGGCGCGCTTCCATCTCCGTCTGCCGGGCGTTGGCCCCGTCGGCGGCCAGCCGGTCCCGGACCGAGGTGTCCGGTTCCTCCCCGTCGGCGAGGGAGGACTCCTCCTCGGCCACCGCCAGCCGCTCGCTGAGCTCCTCGGCCTCCTCCCGGGCCCGCAGCAGCGCCTCCTCGGCCTTGGCCGCGGCCGCCGTCATCCGCTCGGCCTCACCGGCCGCGCCCCGCGCCTGCCCGGCCAGCCGGCCCAGGGACTGGGCGACCGTCGACTTCTCCCGGTCGGCCGCGCTGCGCCGGGCGGCCAGCTCCTCCACCGACGCGACGCACTCGGTGCGCCGCTCCTGGGCCCGGTGCTGCTCCGCCGCCAGTTCCTCGCACCGCACCGCCAGTTCCTCCAGCTCGGCCGCGGCCTCGTCGACGGAGGCCTGCACTTCGAGCAGGCTGGGCGCGCCGGCGGAGCCGCCGTGCGCGAAGTGCGCGCCGAGCAGGTCGCCCTCCCCGGTCACCGCGATCAGGCCCGGGTGCGCGGCGACCAGATCCTCGGCGTCCTCCAGCGTTCCGACGACCACGATGTCGCGCAGCATGCGGCGCACCGCGGGCATCAGCCCGGCCGGGCCGCTGACCAGCTCCGCGGCGTACGGGCAGCCGTCGGGCGGACGGGGGGCCTCCGCCGCTCCACCGGCCCCGTCGGACTCCGCGCCCAGCAGTATGGCCGCGCGGCCCGCGTCCTGCTTGCGGAGCAGCCGCAGAGCCTCGGCCGCCGTCGCGGTGTCGCCGACGGCGACGGCGTCGGCCGCGGCGCCCAGCGCGGCGGCGATCGGCACCTCGTGGCCCGGCGTGACGGTGAGCAGTTCGGCGGCGGGGCCCAGCAGTCCGGTCAGCCGGTCCCGGGCACCGAGCAGCGCGCCGGTGCCGTCCTTGCGGCGCAGTCCCAGCGCCAGGGCCTCGTGGCGGGCGGCGGTCGCGGCGCGCCGGCGCTCGGCCGCGGTGGCCGCCTCACGGGCGGCGCTCAGCGCGGCCTCGGCGGCGGCGAGCTCCTCCTTGGCCTGTTCGTGGCGGGCGGAGAGCTCGGCGTCGTCCGCGTCGAGCCCGTCGACCTCGGCCCGGAGCTGCTCGTACTCCTCCTGTGCGGTGACCGCCCGCTGCTGGGCCTCGTCCCGGGCCAGCGCCAGCCGGTCGATCTCGGCCTGGGCCGATCCGGCGCGGCTCCGGGCCGCGTTGACCTGGCCGTGCAGCCGGGCCAGCCCCTCCCGCCGGTCGGCGATGGCGCGGGCGGCGTCCTTGAGCCGCCGCTCCTCCTGCGCGAGCTCGCGCTCCAGTTCGGCCCGGTGGGCCACGGTGTCGTCGAGCGCCCGGTGGGCGGCCTCCAGCGCCGCCTCCAGTTCCGCCTCCTGCTCACGGATCCGCGCCGCCTCGCGCTCCATGTCCTCCGGGTCCC
This sequence comes from Streptomyces sp. NPDC002055, assembly GCF_040296705.1. Taxonomy (NCBI): domain Bacteria; kingdom Bacillati; phylum Actinomycetota; class Actinomycetes; order Kitasatosporales; family Streptomycetaceae; genus Streptomyces; species Streptomyces sp. NPDC002055. The sequence continues at coordinate 21,656 of NZ_JBEOXS010000031.1, read as the reverse complement.
GGCCGCGGCGCTCCTCGGCGGGAGCCGCCGTCGCGCTCTTGACCCGGGCGTCGGCGAGGCTGACCGTGCCGCGGACCCGCTCGGCGAGCTGCTGCATCTCGTACCAGGTCTGCTGCGCCCGCTGGAGCCGCGGCGCGAGCACGCGCACCTCCTCCTCGAGCGCCGCCTCGCGCTGCTGCGCCGCGCGCAGATCGGCCTCCGCGGCCTCCTTGCGCTCCTTGAGGGCCGCCTCGTCGGCGACCTCGGCGCGCAGCGCCTCCTGGAGGGTGACCAGGTCGTCGGCGAGGAGCCGGAGCCGCGCGTCCCGCAGATCGGCCTGGATGACGACGGCCCGGCGGGCCACCGCGGCCTGCCGGCCCAGCGGCTTGAGCTGGCGGCGCAGTTCGTCGGTCAGGTCCTGCACCCGCGCGAGGTTGCCCTGCATCGCGTCGAGCTTCCGCAGCGCCTTCTCCTTGCGCTTGCGGTGCTTGAGGACCCCCGCGGCCTCCTCGATGAAGGCCCGGCGGCCCATCGGGTCGGCGTGCAGTACGGAGTCCAGCTGGCCCTGGCCGACGATGACGTGCATCTCCCGGCCGATTCCGGAGTCGGAGAGCAGCTCCTGGATGTCCAGCAGCCGGCAGGTGTCCCCGTTGATCTGGTACTCGCTGCCGCCGTTGCGGAACATGATCCGCGTGATGGTGACCTCGGCGTAGTCGATGGGCAGCGCGCCGTCGGCGTTGTCGATGGTCAGGGACACCTCGGCCCGGCCGAGCGGCGGGCGGCCGGTCGTCCCGGCGAAGATGACATCCTCCATCTTGCCGCCGCGCAGCGACTTGGCCCCCTGCTCGCCCATGACCCAGGACAGCGCGTCCACGACGTTCGACTTGCCGGAGCCGTTGGGGCCCACCACGCAGGTGATGCCCGGTTCGAAGCGGAGCGTCGTGGCCGAAGCGAAGGATTTGAATCCGCGCAGGGTCAGGCTCTTGAGGTGCACGCCGTCGGACTCTACCTTCGGGGTCGGGTTTCACCAGGGAGTTTCACCGTGGGAAACGCAGGGCACATCAGTCGAAGAGGGGAGGCTCCCCCGGATCGGGCGGAAAAGAAAAAAGGGACGCCTGAGGCGTCCCTTGAAGATTCTTCAAGCGGCTGACGTGCAGCCCGACCGGCCTGGGGCTGAGGTCAGGTGAGCGCAGGCTCCGCCTGGGGTACGTCGATGTCGATGCTGTCGAGCAGCGAGTCACCGTGCGCGGCGGCGGACAGCGCGTCGTTCTCGGCCTGAATCCGTACGAGCTCGGACTCGAGGTCCTGTACGCGCTGCTGGAGCCGTCGCATCTCGGCGAGGAGTCGCGGGTCGGAGCCGCCGACGTAACCGAGAAGCGCCTTTGCCATGATGGATGGTCCTCCACACTGAGTGACCGACCGTAGCGGTGGTGGGTCGTGAGGGATTCGCACCCGCATGTCCGTCATCAACGCGGAAATCGATGTCAAACAGGTAGGGTGCGCGGGGATTCCAGAGTCTCACCAAATGGTTTGAGGGTCAACACGATCACACCCCGTATCCTCGGGCGGCCCGGGAGCAGGCGGCGGGGAATGCGCGGCGCTGCTCTCTCCAGGGGGCCCGCGGGGCGTGGAGATCAACTCTTGGGACGGCAGCCTTGCACGACCCGGCGTTCTTGGCAACCACCAGGTCATCCGTCTCCTGCGCACATGCCCAGGGCATCTCTCGGGCCGTCGCCGCCCGGCCCGGGAGCGTGGGCCAAAGGGGTCTCTCAGCGAATCGCGAAGGTGTCGTAGACGCCCCGGGGTGTGTCCCAGATCTCGGTGACTCCGTCGACCCGGCCGGGCGTGTCACCCGCGCTGAGCCAGGCGAGCAGCTTCTCGCAGCTGTGCCGGGGGCCCTCGGCGACGACCTGGACCCGCCCGTCGGGGCGGTTCGACGCGAAGCCGCGCAGGTCACCGATCTCCAGGGCGTTGGCACGGGTGAACCAGCGGAAGCCGACGCCCTGGACGCGGCCGCGGACCCATGCGGTGAGGCGGACATCTTCGTTCATGACCGGCACGCTAACCGGCCAATTGCTCGCGGGGCCCGGCGACCCCGTCCCCCATGGCGTACAGTCCCCGGTCAATGAACCTCACCCGGAGGAGTGAGGGACCGGGATCACGTGGAGGAACGCAGCGATGGGCCGCCACCGACGCACCGCCCCCGAGGCGCTGCCCGCCGGGAATCCGGCGCGGCACCGGGGCGGGCAGCGGGTCGCCGCACCGGTACGGACCGGTCTGCTGGGGGTGTCCGCCGCCGTCGCGATGGGGGCCGCGGCCGTGACCTCCGGGCTGCTGCCCGGCCAGGGCGGCGAGTACACCGTCGGGAGCGAGACGCCGGGCGGCCGGGTACGGACCGGGGACCTGCCCGAGCAGCAGCCCCAGGACACGCCCGCCACGCGGCCGACCGGCCGGAGCTCGGCACCCGCGGACCGCGGAAGCGGGCGCAGCGAGGCCCCCGGCGGGCCGTCCTCCCGCCCCGGCACCCCGGCCGCACCGTCCGGGAAGGCGCCCGAGCGGCCGTCCTCGTCCGCGCCGCCCGAGGACTCCCCCGCGACCCCGGCCGAGACCTCCGGCCCGAAGAAGGGGAAGCCCGCTTCCGCCGCGCCGGAGCGTCCGGTCGGCGAGGAGGCGGCCGAGGCCGAGGTGCTGAAACTGGTCAACCACGAGCGGGCGCGGGCGGGCTGCCGGCCGGTGAAGCCCGACCGGAGACTCGGCGGGCTGGCCGACGACTTCAGCGAGGACATGGCGGACCGGGACTTCTTCGACCACACCGACCCGGACGGGGCCACCCCGTGGGACCGGGCCAAGGGGCTGGGCATCGGCGCGCTGCTGGGCGGCGAGAACATCGCGCGCGGGCAGCGGGACGCCGCGGCGGTGATGGACGCCTGGATGGACAGCCCGGGGCACCGCGCCAACATCCTCAACTGCGGCTACCGGACCCTCGGGGTCGGAGCCCACTACGGGGACGGCGGACCGTGGTGGACCCAGGACTTCGGCTACTGACCGGCCTCTCCCCGCACCGCTGACCGGCCCCTGCCCGCACCGCGCGGGCGTCCTCCGGGGTGCCGTCGCCCTCCGCGCTGCCGCCGCCCTCCGGGGTGCCGCCGCCTCCGGGGTGAGCCACCGGGCTACGGCACCGGGGCGGGGCGGGCGGACCGGCGCGGGACGGTCGCCCGCCACAGCCGGACGCAGGACAGCAGCGCGGCCGTCAGGAGCAGCAGGTTCCGCAGGCCCAGCACCGCCACCCCCTGCCAGGAGCTGTTGAGCACCGCGCCGAAGAAGAGCGGGTAGTCGACCGTGGTCAGCGCCGCCACCAGCAGCAGCAGGACGGCGACCGGGCGCTGGGTGGTCCGGCCGACGGTGAGGCAGACCGCGGCGAGGCCGATCAGCCAGATCAGGTACTGCGGGCTGATCACCCGGCTGGTGGCGGTGAAGAGCAGGACGGCCGCGAGCGCCGCGTCGTACGGGGTGGCGTCGGTCCAGCGGCGGGCCCGCACCCGCCACAACAGCAGCCAGCCGAAGGCCACCACCGTGAGCAGCACCGAGGCCAGGGCGACCGAGGAGACATAGGGCCCGACGAACTCGAACGAGCCGTACTGGTGCCGCACCTCGCCCGGCCAGCCGAGCACCCGCGCGGCGTGCAGCACGGCGCCGCCCATGGACTCGATCTCCACGCCCCGCTCCTGCTGGGCGAAGAGGAAGTCGAACGCCCCGCGGAAGCCGACGGCGAGCACCAGCAGCAACACCCCGGCGGCGGCGGTGAGCGCCAGCCAGGTCTCCCGGGTGGTCCGGCCGCGCGGGGTGCCCAGCACCGTCAGCACCGGCCACACCTTGATCACGGCGGCGAGACCGGCCAGCACCCCGCCCAGCCGCGGCCGCCCGGCGAGGGCCAGCAGCGCCAGGACGGCGATTCCGGTGACGAGGACGTCGTAGCGGGCGTACGGCAGGCTCAGGAGCAGGGGCAGCCCCAGGACCCAGATCCAGGCGCCGCCCAGGCTGCGGCCGCCGCCGCGGTGCGCGGCCCGCACCAGGGCCAGCCCGACCACGGCGTCGGAGGCGAGCATCAGCAGCACGAAGCCCTGGAGGTAGGTGACGAGGGGCAGCAGACCGGGGGCGATCATCACCATCGCGGCACCGGGCGGGTACTGCCAGGCGACGTCCCCGACGGGGAACGTGCCGTCCCGGAGTTGGCCGTCCCAGCGCTGGTAGAGCACATGGACCTCGCCGGCGATGTCGCCGTGGCCCTGCCGGAGCAGGGCGAGCATCACCAGCCGGGACGCCGCCCAGTACCCGGCGAGCAGCAGCCAGTCGCGCGGCCAGGTCCGCGGCCGGTGCCAGCGCAGGGCCGGCTCCAGGGGTACGGGAGGCGCTGCGGGGTGGCTTGCGCGCGGCGTCGGCGGTGCTTCGCTCGCCGTCCTCGGCTGTTCCGGGCCAACCACCGTGGGAGCGTCCGTCACCATCGCCTCCGCATACGCATATGAGGAATCCCTAAAACGGGACAAACCTCACTGAATATAGGCAATCTGCGACGGTCGTTGGCTCACCCGCGCCGGGACGGCCCCCGGCCTCAGCGCGGCGGCAGGACGCGGCGCGCCGGAGGCCGCTGGCAGCGGGGGCAGTAGTAGCTGGAGCGGTTCATCCACGGGCGGCGCCGGATGGCCGTACCGCACCGGCGGCAGGGCTCGTCCTCGCGGCCGTACGCGTCGAGGGAGCGGTCGAAGTACCCGGACTCGCCGTTCACGTTGACGTAGAGGCTGTCGAAGCTGGTGCCGCCGACGGCGAGGGCCGCGTTCATCACGTCCCGGATGTGCCCGAGCAGTTCGGCGGTGCGGGGCCGGGTCATGCCCGCGGTCGGCCGCTCGTAGTGGAGCTTCGCCCGCCACAGCGCCTCGTCCGCGTAGATGTTGCCGACGCCGCTGATCAGCGACTGGTCGAGCAGGGCCCGCTTCACCGTGGTCCGGCGGCGGCGCAGCGCGGCGTGGAAGGCCGGCTCGTCGAACGCCGGGTCGAGCGGGTCCCGGGCGATGTGCGCGATGGCGTCGGGCAGGCCCTCCGGATCGCCGGCGACCTGGGTGTGCAGCGAGAGCCCGCCGAAGGTGCGCTGGTCGACGAAGCGCAGCTCGGTGGGGTCGTCGTCGGCGAACCGCACCCGGATCCGCAGATGGGTCTCGTCGGGGGCGTCGTGCGGCTGGACGAGCAGCTGGCCGCTCATCCCGAGGTGGCCCAGGACGGCGGTGCCGGTGTCCTCGACGGGTATCCAGAGGTACTTGCCGCGGCGGTGCGCGGGGCCGAGGCGGCGGCCCACGAGCCGGTCGGCGAAGTCGGCCGGCCCGGCCAGATGGCGCCGGATGGACCGGGCGTGCCGGATCTCGACCGCGGAGACCGTGCGGCCGGAGATCCACCGCTGGAGTCCGCGGCGGACGACCTCGACCTCGGGCAGCTCGGGCACGGGGCGCTCCTCGGGGAGAAATTCGACGGGTACACGGCGCCGCCCGGCGGGAACGGGCCGGAACGTACGCCGCCCATCCACCCCCTGGGGATGGATGGGCGGTTCACGCCACGGGCCCGGGGGCCCGCACGCGGAGGTCCGCACCCCGCCGCGGGGCGGAGGTGCGGACAGCGGTCCTACTGTGCCTGGCGCGCCGCGCCGGAGCCGGCGGCCTCGCTGTCGGCCGCCTCCCCCGGTGCGCCGGACTCGGCTGCCGCGACGGCCGCCGCGTCGGCGGCCTCGCGGATCGCGAGCCAGGCCGCCTCGGCAGCCTGCTGCTCGGCTTCCTTCTTGCTGCGGCCGGTGCCGGTGCCGTACGCGACACCACCGACGCGGGCAGCAGCCGTGAAGGTCTTCTCGTGGTCGGGTCCGGTCTCGGTGACCAGGTACTCGGGAACGCCCAGCCCCTCGGTGGCGGTGAGCTCCTGGAGACTGGTCTTCCAGTCCAGGCCCGCGCCGAGGTTCGAGGACTTCTCGATCAGCGGGTCGAAGAGCCGGTGCACCAGCTCCCCCGCCGCGTCCAGTCCCTGGTCGAGGTAGACCGCGCCGATCACCGCTTCGAGGGTGTCGGCGAGGATCGATGCCTTGTCCCGGCCACCGGTGCCCTCTTCGCCCCGGCCGAGCCGGATGAAGGAACCGAGTTCGAGGCCGCGGCCGACCTCCGCCAGCGCACGCGAGTTGACCACCGCGGCCCGCAACTTGGCCAGCTGGCCTTCGGGCAGGTCGGGGTGGATGCGGTACAGCGTGTCGGTGACCACCAGGCCGAGCACGGAGTCCCCGAGGAACTCCAGCCGCTCGTTGGTGGGCAGACCGCCGTTCTCGTACGCGTAGGAGCGGTGGGTCAGCGCACGCACCAGAAGGGCGGACTCGAGGTGATACCCGAGCCGCCCTTCCAGAAGCGTGTGGGACGAGGCCGTGTCCGCCTGCTGCGCCGCTGCACCCCCGCGTTTGCGGGGAGGGTTCGGCGAATTGGCGTCTGACATGGAGCCTGTCACCCGCCGATCAGACCTCGAGGACCTGACGACGGTTGTAGGTGCCGCAGCTCGGGCACGCGATGTGCTGCTGCTTCGGCTCGTGGCAGCGCTCGCACGCCACCAGGGTGGGGACCGCAGCCTTCCACTGCGACCGGCGGTGGCGCGTGTTGCTGCGCGACATCTTCCGCTTCGGAACAGCCACGGCTACTTCTCCTGCTTCTCGTCGACGCCCGCTTCGGCGCCGCTCATGTCGTCCTTCTCGCCGCCCTGGATGGTCTCGGCGAGTCCCTGCAGTGCCGCCCAACGGGTGTCGACGGCGTCATGGTGGTGGTCCGGGTCGTCCGCCAGCCGCGCCCCGCATTCGGGGCACAGACCGGGGCAGTCCTCCCGGCACACCGGCTGCAGCGGCAGTGCGAGCACCACCGCGTCCCGCAGCACGGGCTCGAGGTCGAACAGGCCGTCCTCGAGGAAGAGCATGTCCTCGTCCTCGGCGTCGTCGCCGGATTCCGTCTCGCGGTTCCGGTCATCGGCGTCGGGGTAGGAGAACATTTCCTGGAAGTCCGTCCGGAGCTCACGCTCCAGCGGCTCCAGACACCTTACGCATTCGCCCGTCAGCGGCGCACCGGCGGTACCCGTGACGAGTACCCCCTCCATGACCGACTCGAGGCGGATGTCCAGCTCGACCGTCGCGTCGCCGGGCACCCCGATGACCTCGATACCGAGGCTCGCGGGGGCGTCGACGGAGCGGGAGAGCCGCTGAAGCGCACCCGGGCGCCGCCCCAGCTCATGTGTGTCGAACACGAGTGGGTTGCGGTGGTCGAGGCGGGCGTTCAGAGCTTCCTGCTTTCTACGCTGCGGTACTGGCGGCCCGATGCCGAGGCAATGCGGGCAGCCGAGATCGCGGACGTACGCGCGACCGAACAGCCAGGATACTGGACGGGCCGCGTGAGGCCCAATCCGCTCCGGGATCCCCGGTCAGCGGCCCTGTTCGTACTCCCGGAGGCGGTCCAGGTCGATCATGCCCGTGTCGAAGAGGCTGGTCTCGTCCAGGGCCCCGGCGGGCTGCTGCTGCGGCTGCTGCCCCGGCTGGGCCGGGTAGCCGGTGTTCGGGTCGTACGGCTGCTGGTAGCCGTAGCCCGGGTCCTGCTGCGGGTAGCCGTAGGCGTCCTGGCCGGCGTAGCCCTGGTATCCGTACGGGTCCTGCTGATAGGCGGCGGCCGGGGTGTAGTAGTCCTGCTCGGGCCGGCCCTGGTGGGGCAGTTGCACCGGCTCCCCGGGCTGCGGGACGCCGGGCTGCTGCGGGACGCCGGGCGCGGGCTGCTGTGCGGGCGGGGCGGTGGGCTGCTGCGGGAAGGGCGCCTGCCCGTCGCCGGCCAGACCGGCCAGGTAGTCGGCGTCACTGGTCTGCGGCGCCTGGACCATCCCGTCCTGGGCGGCCAGGTGCGCGCCCAGGTCGTCGGCGGTCTGGCGGCCGTGCAGCTTCTGCCGGCCCCGGCCGACGGCCTCCAGGGTCTTGGCGAGCACGGCCTCGAAGGCGCCCAGCTTGGTGTCCACGTAGGCGTCGGCGCGGTCCCGGAGGGTGGCCGGGTCGGCGCTGCGCTCCGGGGCGTCCTCGTCCGCGTAGCCCTGCTCGTCCAGGCCCGGACCGCGGCCGAGGAGCTTCTCCCGGCCTCGGTCGACGGAGCCGATGGTCTTGGTGAGGACGACCTCGAAGTTGGCGAGCTTGCTGTCGACGTAGTCGTCGGCCTCGGCGCGGATCTCCTCGGCCTCGCGGCGCGCGTCGGCGAGGATCCGGTCGGCCTCGCCCTGGGACTGCCGGGCCACCTCGGTGTCGGAGATCAGCGAGCCGCGGTGGGCGTGCGCCGACTCGATGATCCGCTCGGCCTCCCGCTGCGCCTCCTCGACCATCCGGTCACGGCCGCCGATCAGGTCCCGGGCCTCGGCCAGGGAGCCGGGGAGGGCGGCGCGCACCTCTTCGAGCATGGCCAGCAGCTCGGCGCGGTTGACCACACAGGAGGCCGACATGGGCATGGACCGGGCGCTGCCGACGGTCTCGACGATCTCGTCGAGCTTCTTCTGCACGTCCACTGAGGCTGCTCGCAGTCTTGTCTGGCCGGGGTTCCGGGGCGACGGCCGCCGGGCGTGCACGGTGCCGGCCGGCGGTTCGGGTCCCAACGACTGTACGGCCATGCACCACCCCGCCGACACCTGCTGAGGGAACGTCAGCGGGGCGGAGGGGTCACTTCCGCTCGGCGAGGCGCTCGGTGAGGGCTTCCAGCACCAGCGGCGGCACCAGGTGCGAGACGTCGCCGCCCCAGGCCGCGACCTCCTTGACCAGGCTGGAGGAGAGGAAGCTGTAGGTGGGGTTGGTGGGCACGAACAGCGTCTCGACGCCGGAGAGGCCGTTGTTCATCTGGGCCATCTGGAGTTCGTAGTCGAAGTCGCTCACCGCGCGGAGGCCCTTGACGATGGCCGGGATGTCGCGCTGCTTGCAGAAGTCCACGAGCAGGCCGTGGAAGGCCTCGACCTCGACGTTGCCGTACTCCGCGGTGACCTGGCGGAGCAGGTCGATCCGCTCGTCGACGGCGAACAGGCCCTTCTTGGACTGGTTGATCATCACGGCGACGTGCACCACGTCGTACAGCTTGGAGGCACGGCCGATGATGTCGAGGTGTCCGTTGGTGACGGGGTCGAAGGACCCCGGACAGACTGCGCGGCGCAACAGTGGTTCCTCGCTCTCCGGTCCGTTCATGACACGCTGACGGATGACTGGTCGGTGCGCGTCGGGGCGGCGCGACCGTACCAAAGCGTGCCCTCGCCGTATCGACGGGCCCGCAGGCCCTCGAACCCGGCGGGCCACCGGAATTCGCCGCCCCTGGTGCTGCGCTCCACGGTGGCGAGGGCGTCCTCGGTGAGCCAGCCCCTGTCGCGGAGTGTGATCAGAATCTCGCGGAGATCGTCGTCCGTGACCACGTACGGCGGGTCGAGGAAGACCACGTCGTAGGGGGTGGCGGGGGCCGGTCCGGCGACGATCTGCTCCGCCTTCCCGGCACGCACCTCGGCGCCCGGCATGGCGATCACGCCGACGTTCTCCCGGATGACGCGGGCGGCGCGGGCGTCGGCCTCGACGAGCAGCACATGGCCGGCGCCCCGGGACAGCGCCTCCAGGCCGACGGCTCCCGAACCGCCGTAGAGGTCCAGCACCCGGATGCCGTGCAGATCGCCCAGCAGCGACCCCCAGGTGGAGAACAGGCCCTCGCGCGCCCGGTCGGAGGTGGGCCGGGTTCCGGTGCCCGGGGGTACGGCCAGGCGGCGTCCGCCGGCTTCTCCGGCGATCACGCGGGTCATGAGGTCCGGCCCTTCGTCACGGTGGGTGGAGCTGCTGCCGCGGAGCCTGCGGCTGCTGCTCCCACGATATGGCGTCGGGTGGGCCCCCGGTGGCGCCCCAGCGCGGCGGGCGCCTCTCCCCGGCGGACGGCCGAGGGGCCCGGGCGCCCTCAGCCCTTGTCGAGGTACTGCTCGCGGTCGGCATCCAGCAGAGCGTCCAACGCCGTGCGCAGCTCCGGGAATCCGGTGAGTTCCGGGTCGTCGGCGACGATCGCCACGGCCTCCTCGCGGGCCGCCGCGATCACCTCCTCGTCCTCGATGACCGCGAGCATCCGCAGGGACGAGCGGACCCCGGACTGGGCCTGGCCGAGGACGTCGCCCTCGCGCCGCTGCTCCAGGTCGATCCGGGACAGTTCGAAGCCGTCGAGCGTGCCGGCGACCGCGTCGAGCCGGGCCCGTGCGGGGCTCGCCTCCGGCATCTCCGTGACCAGCAGGCAGAGTCCGGCGGCGCTGCCCCGGCCGACCCGGCCGCGGAGCTGGTGCAGCTGGGAGACGCCGAAGCGGTCGGCGTCCATGATGACCATCCCGGTGGCGTTGGGGACGTTCACGCCGACCTCGATGACCGTGGTGGCCACCAGCACGTCCACCGCGCCCGCGGCGAAGCGGCGCATCACGTCGTCCTTGGCGTCGGGGTGCATCCTGCCGTGCAGTACCTCCACCCGCAGTCCGCTCAGCGGGCCCTTCACCAGGCGTTCGGCGACGTCCAGCACGGCCAGCGGCGGCCGGCGGTCGGCGCCGTCCTCGGGGGGCGGGCCGTCGGCGGCGTCCTTGCCCGCCTTCCGGGCCGCCGCGTCGTCCTCCTCGTCGCCGATGCGCGGGCACACGACGTACGCCTGGTGGCCGTTCTCGGCCTCCTCCCGCAGCCGCTCCCAGGTGCGTTCCAGGAAGTGCGGCTTGTCCGCGGCCGGCACGACATGGCTGGCGATCGGCGAGCGGCCGGCCGGCAACTGGTCGAGCACCGAGGTCTCCAGGTCGCCGAAGACCGTCATGGCGACGGTGCGCGGGATCGGGGTGGCGGTCATCACCAGCAGGTGGGGCGGCTGCTTGCCCTTGGAGCGCAGGGCGTCGCGCTGTTCGACGCCGAAGCGGTGCTGCTCGTCGACCACGACCAGGCCCAGGTCGTGGAATCGGACCTTGTCCTCGATCAGCGCGTGCGTGCCGATGACGATCCCCGCCTCGCCGGTGACCAGGTCGAGCAGCGCCTTGCGGCGGGCGGCGGCGCCCATCGAGCCGGTGAGCAGCACGACCCGGGTGGCCCGGTCGGCCCCGCCCAGCATGCCGCCCTCGGCCAGTTCGCCCATCATCTCGACGACCGACCGGTGGTGCTGCTGGGCCAGGACCTCGGTCGGCGCGAGCATGGCGGCCTGCCCGCCCGCGTCGACCACGCCGAGCATCGCCCGCAGCGCGACCATGGTCTTGCCGGAGCCGACCTCGCCCTGGAGCAGCCGGTGCATGGGGTGTTCGGTGGCCAGGTCGCCGAAGATCTCCGCGGAGACCTTCCGCTGGCCGTCGGTGAGGGTGAACGGCAGCTTCGCATCGAAGGCGTCCAGCAGACCGTCCTCGCGGGGGACCCGGGGCACGGCCGGGGCCTGGGCGTCGGCGTACCGCCGCCGGGCGAGGGCGACCTGGAGGACGAACGCCTCGTCCCACTTCAGCCGGGCGCGGGCATCGGCCAGATCGGCCCTGGTGCGCGGCCGGTGGACCTTGCGGAGGGCGTCGGGGAGGGTGCTCAGGCCCCGGTTCTCCCGGAGCGCGGTGGGCAGCGGGTCGATGAGATCGCGCCAGCCGTCGGCCTCGAAGGTGTCCAGCAGCGCGCCGAGCGACTTGGCGATCCGCCAGGAGGGCAGCTGCTTGCAGGCCGGGTAGAGCGGCAGCAGCTGGTTGGCGAAGCCCTCGACGGCGTCGCTCCCGCTGTCCCGGTCGAGCAGTTCGTAGTCGGGGTGGGCGAGCTGCCGGGTGCGGTTGAAGACCGAGACCTTGCCCGCGAACATGCCGCGGCGGCCGGGCAGCAGTTCGCGCTCGTGGTGGTGGGCCGCACGGCCGAAGAACACCAGGGTGAGCGAGCCGCTGCCGTCGGTCACCACGACCTCCAGGCGGACGCCCTTGCCGTGGTTGAAGGTCTTCTTCGCTGCCTTGGCGACCTGGGCGACGACGGTGACGTGCTCGTCCAGGGGCAGGTCGGCGAGCCGGGTCAGCTCACCGCGCTCGGCGTACCGCCGCGGGTAGTGGTGCAGCAGGTCGCCCACGGTGTGCAGGCCGAGCTGGTCGGCCATCACCTTCGCGGTGTTGCCGCCGACCGTCTTCTTCAGGGATTCATCCAGCGCTGGCACGCAGTCCATTGCACACCATCGGTGTGACAGGACGGGCGCCACGACATGGGCTGGGCGGGGCGGACGCGCCCGGTCACCGACCCGGCGCGGGCGCCGCACACACCGCGCCGGGGCCGGCGTCCGGATCCCGCGGCCGACGGCCGGCGCGCTGCCGGGGCCTCTCGGGCGGGGCCGGCGCCGGGCGTCCGGACCGACGGCCGGCACACCAACGGGCCCCTCCGGCGGGCCGGCTTCCGGACCGGCGGCTCACCCCCCGCCGGGCGCGCCTCACTCGACGCCGATGAGCAGCGGCACGGTCGGCTGGCCGCCCCGGTAGACCACGGTGTCGACGGCGAGATGGTGCTCGCGGACGTGCGCCTGGAGGCGGTCGGCGAGGTCGTCGGGGATCCCGGAGCCCAGGACGAGGGTCACCATCTCCCCGCCCGCGGCCAGCATCCGGTCCAGCACGGTCGCGGCCGTTCCGGCCAGGTCGGGCCCGATGACCGCCACGTCGCCGTCGATCAGGCCGAGGACGTCCCCGGCCTGGCAGACCCCGGCCATCGTCCACGACTGGGCCTCCGCGACGGCCAGTTCGGCGTGCCGGGTGGCACCGGCGGCGGCGGTCATGGCGACGACGTCCTCGTCGAAGCGGCGGCCGGGCTGGTGGACGGCGAGGGCGGCGATGCCCTGGACGCTGGAGCGGGTGGGGATCAGCGCCACCCGGACCCCCTCGGCGCGGGCCTGCTCGGCGGCGGCCGCGGCGGTGTGCCGCAGCTCCCCGTCGTTGGGCAGCAGGACGACCTCGTGGGCGTGGGCCCGGCGGATGGCCTGCACGAGTTCGTCCCCGGCGGGCCGCTCCCCGGGGCGGCAGGACACCACGTCCGCGCCGGCCTCGCGGCACAGCGCGGCGAGCCCCTCGCCGGGGACGACGGCGACGACCGCGCGCTGTTCCCGTTCCCCGCGCCGCTCCGGGCCGGCTACGGAGCCGGCCGGGACCCTGCCCGCCGCGGCGTCCGCGGGGCGGGCCGGGGCGGCAGGAGCGAAGTGGGTGATGGCGATCCGGTACGGCCGCCCGGCGACGACCCCGGCCTCCACGGCGGCGCCCGCGTCGTCGACGTGCACATGGACGTTCCACAGCCCGTCCCCGCCGACCACGACGAGCGAGTCACCGAGCGCGTCCAGGGTCCCGCGCAAGGTGGCGACGGCCTCGTCGGACGCCTCCAGCAGGTAGATCACCTCATAGGCGGGCCCCGGGCGGGGCTCCTCGCCGGGCCGCCCGGGGACGAGCCGCCCCGGGACGGAGAGCGCGGGACCGCACGGCGCGGCGGGGCCGCCCGGGGCGGGGTGCGGTGACGCGGGCCGGTGCGGCCGGGTGTGCGGGCCGCCGAGGAGCCCCATCGGCAGCTCTCCGGACACCGCCTCCGCGAGCGCGCGCAGCACGGCCACCAGGCCGCTGCCGCCCGCGTCCACGACGCCCGCGCGCGCCAGCACGTCCAGTTGTCCGGGAGTGGCGTCCAGCGCGGCGCACGCCCCTTCGTACGCCGCGCGCGCCACGGCTCCGGCGCTGCCCTCGGTCCGCCCGGCCGCGTCGGCGGCGGCGGTGGCCACGGTCAGCACGGTGCCCTCCACCGGGTGGGCCACCGCGCGGTAGGCCGATTCCGCGGCCCGGCGAAGCGCGCGGCGCAGGGCGTCCGCGGCGGGGTCCGGTGCCGGGCCCGTCGTGGGGGAGTCGGTCGGGCCCGTCGTCGGAGAGGCGGCCGGGGCCGTCGTGGCAGAGGCAGCGAGGCCCGTCGTTGAAGAGCCGGCCGGGTCCGCCTCGGCGTCGGGCGGGGTGCCGGTGGCCGGTGCGGGGGCCGGTGCGGGGGCCGTGGTACCCGGGAGCGGGGCCGCGTCGTCCGTCCCCGCCTCCGGCGCGCTCCCCGCGGAGGGGGCGGTTCCGGACTCCGGCTGTCGGTCTGTGCCGGGGTGCCCCTCGGCCAGGACCTCCGCCACCCCCCGCAGCAGCTGCGCGAGAATCGTGCCGGAGTTGCCCCGCGCCCCGATCAGCGCGCCGTGCGCCATCGCCCGGACCGCTTCGGCCAGCGCCGGGCCGGTGCCGCCGGGCGCCACGTCCCCGGTGGCGAACACCACGTCCACCGCGCGGGCCGCCGACTCGACGGTCAGATAGAGGTTGGTGCCGGTGTCACCGTCCGCGACCGGATAGACATTGATCGCGTCCAGCCCCTCGCGGGCCTGCCCCAGCTCCTCGAGAGCCAGCTCGCACCACGTGCGCACCGTCGTGGCGTCGAGGGTGTGCGGCACCTGCGTCCTCCTCGGGCCGGGCGGAAGAATTGCCACCGCAGAGTAGTCGCGGGACCGGGGACCGGCCGGGGCGGGGGCCCGGGCCGCCATGGTAGTTTCGTTGTACGGGAGCGGTCGTTGTATGCTGCTCCGGTTGCCCGATGAGAATCGGGCCATTCCCACCCTGGCACCGCCGGTCTTCACCGATCTCGGCGCGCCGGGATTCACCGTAAGTGCATCTGAAGTCTTTGGAGTGACCCGTGGCTGCCAACTGCGACGTCTGCGGCAAGGGGCCGGGCTTCGGCAACAACATTTCGCACTCGCACCGCCGCACTCGCCGTCGTTGGAACCCCAACATCCAGACGGTGCGCGCTGTGGTCGGGCGGACGCCGAAGCGGCTCAACGTCTGCACCTCGTGCATCAAGGCCGGCAAGGTCTCGCGCTGACGTTCCCGTCGTAGCGCAGCCTTCGCCGGTTGCCGGAGCCGGTCCACTGAGGAGTGGGCCGGCTTTCTGCTGTCCCTGGGCGGTTCCGTACTCGCTGCCCACCTGCTGTTCCCGCACGGTTCCGTGCTCGTTGCCACCGGGCGCGAGCGCTTCCGCGCGCCGCCCGGTCGGTCCCGGTCCCTCCGGACGCGGGCTCCCGCCTCCCTCCGGCCCGCCTCCGCGCGCACCTCTGCGGCGACGCACCACCCAGGTGTTCCGCCGTGGGGCAAGGGGCCGAGGCGGACCCCCGGCCCCGCTCGACCCGCCCTCAGCGCCACCGCCAGGCGTGATCCACCGGGCCGATGCCCTCGCCCAGCGGGAAGCCCGCGGCGATCGCGCCCGTCACGTACTCCTTGGCGTCGGCCACCGCCTCCGGCACCGTCCGGCCCGTCGCCAGCCGTGCGGCGACGGCGCTCGCCAGGGTGCAGCCGGTGCCGTGGGTGTGCCGGTTGTCGTGGCGCACGGACCGCAGCCAGTGCTCCTCCGTGCCGTCGGTGAGCAGGTCCACCGCGTCGCCCCCGAGGTGCCCGCCCTTGATCAGCGCCCAGCGCGGTCCGAAGGCGAGGACCGCGTCCGCCGCGCGGCGCAGGTCCGCCTCGTCCTCCACCCGTACTCCGGTGAGCTGGGCGACCTCGTCCAGGTTGGGGGTGGCGACGGTGGCGGCCGGCAGCAGCTTCGTCCGGACCGAGTCGAGCGCCGACGCGGCGAGCAGCGGGTCCCCGTGCTTGGAGACCCCGACCGGGTCCACCACGACCGGGACGCCTGCATCGGCGAGGAGTCCGGCGACGGTCTCGACGAGTTCGGCCGAGGCGAGCATTCCGGTCTTGACCGCGTCCACCCCGATGTCGTCGACGACGCTGCGGAACTGGGACCGTACGGCGTCGGCGGGCAGCTCCCACGCGCCCTGTACGCCCTGTGAGTTCTGTGCCGTGACCGCGGTGACCACGCTCATACCGTGCGTGCCGAGGGCGAGCATCGCCTTCAGGTCGGCCTGGATGCCCGCGCCGCCGCCGGAGTCGGATCCGGCGACGGTGAGGACGCGGGGCGGGGTCTTCCGGGGCAGCTGCGGGTCCGTCTCCATGGGCCCGAATCTACTGGGCGTCCTCGATGTCGCCGAAATGGTCCCAGCCGCCCTTGTCCCAGGGCGCCCCGTCCACCGTCACCTGCGGCAGCGCCGAGGGGTTGAGCACCTCGCCGATCACCTGCCACCGCGCGGGGAGCTTCACGTCCTGCGGGAAGGTCGCCACGATGGCGTGGTCCTCCCCGCCGCCGAGCACCCAGGTCAGCGGATCCACCCCGACGGCCTGCCCGATGTCGGACATCTGCGTGGGGACGTCGATCGCGGCCGAGCGCAGGTCGATCCGGACCTTGCTGGCCTCGGCGATGTGCCCCAGGTCGGCGACGAGGCCGTCGCTGATGTCGGTCATCGCCGTGGCGCCCAGCCCCGCGGCGGCCGGACCGGCGTGGTACGGCGGCTCGGGCCGGCGGTGTGCCTCGACGAAGGCGCGCGGTGAGCGGAATCCCCGGGAGAGCACCGCGTGTCCGGCGGCGGACCAGCCGAGCCAGCCGGTCACCGCGACCACGTCGCCCGGCTGTGCCCCGGCCCGGGTGACCGGCTCGTGGTTGCGCATGTCGCCCAGCGCGGTGATGGCGACGGTGATGGCGTCCCCGCGGACGACGTCACCGCCGACCACGGCCGCGCCCGCCACCTGGCACTCGTCCCGGATGCCGTCCATCAGCTCCACGGGCCAGGTCACCGGGAGTTCGGCGGGGACCACCAGGCCGACGAGCAGGGCGGTGGGGACGGCGCCCATGGCGGCGATGTCGGCGAGGTTCTGGGCCGCGCTCTTGCGGCCGACGTCGTAGGCGGTGGACCAGTCGCGGCGGAAGTGCCGGCCCTCCAGCAGTACGTCGGTGCTGGCCACGACCCGGCGGTCCGGTGCCGCGATCACCGCGGCGTCGTCGCCGGGCCCGAGCCGTACGGCGGGGGTGGTGGTGAGCCGTGAGGTGAGCTCCCTGATGAGCCCGAACTCCCCCAACTCGCCCACGGTGCCCTTCATCGGTGTGCCCCTTCTGCCCCAGTGCGATTGCCCTCGCGGCCCGGCAGTGGTGCCGGGGCCGTCGACCTGTCCTTGCTGTCCACGGCTCCGAGCACGCCGACGGCTGCGCGGGTCTCCCCCTGCCGCTCGGCGACGCGGTACCGTGGCGTCCCTTCTCCCCACATGATCCTCGTGGCCGCCCTGGAGGTTCCGTGGTACAGGCGTACATCCTGATCCAGACCGAGGTCGGCAAGGCGTCGACCGTAGCCGAGACGATCGGTGCGATCCCGGGGGTGATCCAGGCCGAGGACGTGACCGGGCCGTATGACGTCATCGTGCGCGCGCAGGCCGAGACCGTCGATGAACTGGGCCGCATGGTGGTCGCCAAAGTCCAGCAAGTGGACGGCATCACGCGTACGCTGACCTGCCCGGTGGTCCATCTGTAGCCCCCGTCTATGCTCGGCCGGTGAGCGCTTTTTCTCGCCGGATCCTCTGCCTGCCCGCCGCCGCCCTGCTGACCGCCGCCGCCGGCTGTTCCTTCTCCGACAGCGACGGCACCCGTCCGGTTCCCACCCCGTCGGCCGCGGCCGCCGGGATGTGCCGGACGCTCCAGGGGCATCTGCCCGGAACCGTCGACGGGCTCGACCGGAGTTCCACCGGGCCCGATTCGGACTTCGCCGCCGACTGGGGCGACCCCGCGGTGCAACTGCGCTGCGGGGTGGCCCGGCCCACCGTGCTGACGCCCGGGAGCGAACATTACAACCCCACGGCGGACGCGGTGGATGTCAACGGTGTCACCTGGCTGCTGGAGAAGCAGGACGACGGTTACCGGTTCACCACCACCGGGCGCAAGGCCTTCGTCGAGCTGACCGTGCCGGGGAAGTACGCCCCCGAGGTCAATGCGCTGCCCGATCTCGCGGGTGCCGTGAAGAAGAGCGTGCCGAGCGAGCTCTAGGCCCGCTCCCTCCCCCACCGGCCGTCCGGGCCGTGCGCGGTGGAACGGCGCGGAACCGGTGGCGGGCGGGGACGCCGTCGCCCACCGCCCGCGCGCGGGTTCAGCGCAGTCCGGTCGGGCGGCGCAGCGCGGCCTCGATGAGCCGGTCCACCAGCTCGGCGTAGCTCACGCCGCTCTCCTGCCACATCCGGGGGTACATCGAGATCGGCGTGAAGCCCGGCATGGTGTTGATCTCGTTGATCACGAACTCCCCGTCGTCCTGCAGGAAGAAGTCCGCGCGGACCAGGCCCTCGCAGGAGACGGCGTCGAAGGCCCGGACGGCGAGCTCCTGGACCCGGGCGGTCTGCTCCTCGGTGAGCGGCGCGGGCACCAGGCCGGTGGCGGAGTCGATGTACTTGGCCTCGAAGTCGTAGAAGTCGTGCGACTCCACCGGCGGGATCTCGGCGGGGACGCTCGCCCGCGGCCCGTCCTCGAACTCCAGGACGCCGCACTCGATCTCCCGGCCGCGCAGCAGCGACTCCACGATGACCTTGGGGTCGTGGCGGCGGGCCTCCTCGATGGCGGCCTCCAGGTCCTCCGGGCGGTCCACCTTGGTGATGCCCATCGAGGAGCCGGCGCGCGCGGGCTTGATGAACAGCGGCCAGCCGTGCTCGGCGGCGAAGTCCACGATCCGCTTCCGGGCGGCGGACGGGTCCTGCTCCCACTCCCGCGGCCGGATCACCTCGTAGGGGCCGACGGGGAGCCCGAAGCCGGTGAACACCCGCTTCATGTACTCCTTGTCCATGCCGACGGCGGAGGCGAGGACTCCGGCGCCGACGTACGGCACCCCGGAGAGCTCCAGCATCCCCTGGAGGGTGCCGTCCTCGCCGTACGGCCCGTGCAGCACCGGGAAGACGACGTCGACCTCGCCCAGCACCTTGGGCACCGCACCGGGCTCGCTGTAGACGACCTCACGGTTGCCCGGGTCGACCGGGAGCAGCACGGCGCCCTCCCCCGGCTCGGTGAGCTGCTGGACGCTCGGCAGCTGCCGCTCGGTGATCGCCATCCGCTCGGGGTCGTCGGCGGTCAGCGCCCAGCGCCCGTCGGTGGTGATGCCGATGGGCAGCACCTCGTACCGGGAGCGGTCGATGGCGCGGAGCACGGCCCCGGCGGTGACCACGGAGATGGCGTGTTCCGAGCTGCGCCCGCCGAACACGACGGCGACGCGCGGCTTGCGGGCGGGGCTGGGGGAAGAGGACTCGCTGCTCATATCGCGTTGAGATTACCTTGCCTGAACTCGATGGTCCGGGGGCCGTCCCCCGGAATGTCGCGGTGGTGCGGGCCGGCTGCGGTCCGCCGCACCGGCCGCCCGTCCGGCCCGCCCGATGGGATGCGAGCCGTTTCTAGTGCCGTTCCGCCTTGGCGGTGCGGCCCATGAGCTCCTTGAGCGCCACGAGCGGTGCCTTGCCCTCGTGCACGATGCCGACGACGGTCTCGGTGAGGGGCATCTCGACCTCGTGCCGGCGGGCCAGATCGAGTACGGACTGGCAGGACTTGACGCCCTCGGCGGTCTGCGCGGTGGCCGCGATGGTCTCCTCCAGGGTCATGCCCCGGCCGAGGTTGGTGCCGAAGGTGTGGTTGCGGGACAGCGGGGAGGAGCAGGTGGCGACCAGGTCGCCCATGCCCGCCAGGCCCGCGAAGGTGTGGGCGTCGGCGCCCATCGCCAGCCCGAGCCGGGTCGTCTCGGCGAGACCGCGGGTGATCAGCGAGGCCTTGGCGTTGTCGCCCAGGCCCATGCCGTCCGCGATGCCGACGGCGAGCGCGATGACGTTCTTCACGGCGCCGCCCAGCTCGCAGCCGACGACATCGGTGTTGGTGTAGGGCCGGAAGTAGGGGGTGTGGCAGGCGGTCTGGAGCCGCTTGGCCACCGCCTCGTCGGCGCAGGCGACGACCGCCGCGGCGGGCTGCCGGGCCGCGATCTCCCGGGCGAGGTTGGGGCCGGTGAGCACCGCGACCCGCCGCCGGACGTCCTCGGGGCCGGCGCCGCCGGGCGCCTTGCCGACCACTTCCTCGATGACCTCGCTCATCCGCTTGGCGGTGCCGAGTTCGACGCCCTTCATCAGGCTGACGAAGACGGTGTCGGCGGGGAGCAGCGGCGCCCAGTCGGCGAGGTTCTCGCGGAGGGTCTGGGAGGGCACGGCGAGCACCGTGAACTCGGCGCCGCGGGCGGCCTCGGCGGGGTCACTCGTGGCCCGGACGGAAGCGGGCAGCACGGCACCGGGCAGGTAGTCGGGGTTGGTGCGGCCGGTGTTGATGGTCTCGGCCAGCTCGGGGCGGCGGCCCCAGAGGGTCACGTCGCAGCCCGCGTCCCCGAGGATCATCGCGAAGGCGGTGCCCCAGGAGCCGGCGCCGTAGACGGCGCAGCGCGTCATGGGGTTCCCCCCTGTTCCTCGGCCTTGAGCTGCCGGGTCTTCTGCCGCTGCTCCGCGCGGGCCGTGCGGTGGTCGTACGCCTCGGTGGGGGCCGGCTCGCCGCGCACCTCGGCGAGCAGCTCGGTGATGGCGGCCATGATCGTGTCGGTGGCGGCGCGCAGTACGTCGGCGGTGGGCTCCATGCCGTAGTAGGCGGAGAGGTCCACGGGGGGCCCGGCCTGCACCCGCAGCGTCTTGCGCGGCAGGAGGCGGAGCTTGTCCTCCTTGGCGTACGGCGGCATGGCGTGGTTGGCGCCCCACTGGGCGACCGGGATGACCGGGGCCTTGGTCTCCAGCGCGACGCGGGCCGCGCCGGTCTTGCCCTGCATCGGCCAGTGGTCGGGGTCGCGGGTGAGGGTGCCCTCGGGGTAGAAGGCGACGCACTCGCCTTGGTCGATCGCGTCGATGGCGGCCCGGAAGGCGCTGACGGCGTCGCTGGACTCGCGGTAGACGGGGATCTGGCCCGTGCCCCGCAGCATCATGCCGACGAACGGGGTCCGGAAAAGCCCGGCCTTCGCGAGGAATCGCGGCACGCGTCCGGTGTTGTACTGAAAGTGCGCGTAGGAGAGCGGGTCGAGATACGAGTTGTGGTTGACCGCGGTGATGAATCCGCCGTCGGCCGGAATGTGCTCCATTCCCCGCCAGTCCCGTTTGAACAGCACCACCAGCGGCGGTTTTGCGATGACCGCGGCCAAGCGGTACCAGAAGCCGATTCTGCGGCGGGACACTCGGACACCCTCCTCGTGGGACCTGCTGAGCTGCGGACGGGCAGCCGCACAAGTGTCGCCCCAGGTCCCCGGTCTGTCGAGAACACCGTAACCCCGGTCCTCCCGGGCGGCTGCGGCAGCAGGCGAGAATGAGGCCGATGCGAAGAATCGGAAAGGGCGTCGCGGGCGGCGCGTGGTCGCTGGTGGTTCCGCTGAAGCCGCTGGCCCGGGCCAAGAGCAGGCTGGCCGGCGCGACGGGCGACGGGCTGCGGCCGGGGCTCGCGCTGGCGTTCGCGCAGGACACCGTGGCGGCGGCGCTGGCCTGCTCCGAGGTCGGTGATGTGGTGGTCGTCACGGACGATCCGCTGGCGGGGGCGGAGCTGACGGCGCTGGGCGCCCGCACCGTGCCCGACCGGCCGCCCGGCTCCGGCGGGGTTCCGTCGGACGGCCTGAACGCGGCGCTCTCCCACGGCGCCCGCGCGGTCCGCCGGGCGCGTCCGGCGGCCCCCGTGGCGGCGCTCAACGCGGACCTGCCGGCGCTGCGCCCCGGCGACCTCGCGC